>NZ_RZPW01001159.1:0-1295 GCF_003998455.1 Mesorhizobium sp. M7A.F.Ca.CA.001.08.2.1
CGGTCTCACCGTCCAGCTGGTGGATTAGCAACCTGATGCGCTCGACCAGGCGAGGCAGCACTTGTTCTTCGTTGTATATCGGCAGAACCAGTGAGTAGCGCAGCGACACGTTCGCTCCGGTCCCGGTACCTTGGATCACAGTGGCCTCCATGCCGATGAAATGAAACGCCAGCCCCAAAGTTCCATAAGACGTTACTAATTTAATGGTTGTCGTAGGCGGGTGGCGAACTGTACGTTCTGAACGTCTTCGGTCTGATTAGGAGTGAGATATCGTTTCGCGCACCGGCGGAGCAATGCGCTGTTTTCGTCATTTCGCAATCCATTGTCGGGTAAGGCCGCCTTGCCAGCTCTTGTCAGCGCGTCGGCGCGCGATAATTTTTGTGGGGAAGGGACTTCGATCAAAAGGAGCCGACGATGGAACACAAAACTCTCAGCCAACTGCAGACAATTGCAGATGTAGAACCCCTGTCGACATACCCGATCATGACCCGCCAACAGCGCATCGAGCGCTGGGCAGAGTTGCTGGAACAAAGTCCCGAGCGACGCCTGAGAGCGCTTACTGGCACTGAGTATTTGAAGCGCGAAGCTCGCGACGCGGCGCGCGGTGAGGGCTCGCCGATTACAGTGGCCTTCGAGGACCCGCTACTGCGTGCGTTAGGCCTGAAGGATGACACCTATGGGGAAGCAAAGCGCTTCTTCGAACTGTCCGACGGGGAATTGCATGACATCGTCTGCAGTTGCCATGTCGGAACCACGTTCAGAGGGCAGTGGGCTGCCGCTCGAGTCCGCCGGTCAATCGGAGGGAACAGGCTTCTCAAGTGGCTCAGAGAAAGAATGTGGCATTGAGGTCGCCAAGGACGGCGATTGAAGCTCGTTCAGAGCGAGGTGGATGAACGATTGACGCGCCAGCGCTCCGCCGTGGTGACGAGGGGGTTCGGCACCCAAAGGTTGTCACGCAGACGGGTGGGCGCTCTACTTGCGGTGCTTCCAGGCAAGGCTGCATTCCCAGGGGCAGGATTCTGGGCTTCTCTTTGCGGCTAGCATCACGACGTGAAGACGTCGATCGCTCGGCCCTCTGTTGCGCTAACCTCGGCGGCGCCTGGCCTGAATGGCAGCAAAAGTCACTGGGCGAAAATCCCAGGCGTCAACGCCGACATCGTGCTGGCGCGTCATTGGCTTCAGCCGGCCATGAGAATGGCCGTGCAGGTTTATTGATTTCTTGCCGATCTGGTTCCAGGTGCGGAACGGGTAGTGGCAAAGAACCAGGAAACTGCCCTCGACAGTTAGCTCCTTGT
>NZ_RZPW01000115.1:0-11192 GCF_003998455.1 Mesorhizobium sp. M7A.F.Ca.CA.001.08.2.1
GCCGAGGCTGAAGCGGGCGGCTCGCCCAGCCGAACGTCTCGGCCGCTTGCCTGTAGCATTCACGCAGCGCCTTGGAGGAAAACGGCTTGCCGGTCATCGGCTCGACCTCGGCATAGTTCCGCAGCCGGAATTCCAACGGGTCCATGCCGCAGGCGTAGGCTGCCTCATCGATAGCGCTCTCCAGCGCGATCGAGCCGGTGGCTTCGCCGGGCGCCCGCATGAACAGCGGCGTACCGGTATCGAGCCGCACCGCATCGTGCGAGGTGGCGATGGCCGGGCTGGCATAGAGCGTGTGCGAGGCATCCGCCGCCGGTTCGAAGAAATCGTCGAACGTGCTCGACGCGGTCTTGGCGTGATGGTCGAGTGCCGTCAGCCGCCCTTCGCCATCCATGCCCATGCGCAGCGTCTGGCGCGTCGGCGCACGGTGGCCGACCGGCCCGTACATCTGCTCACGTTGCAGCACCAGCTTGACCGGACGGCCGACGAGACGCGCCGCCAGGATGCCGAGCACCTGCGGCCCGGAGATCATGCCTTTCGAACCGAAGCCGCCACCCAGGAACGGGCTGCGGATGTGGATGTTCTCCGGCGCGATGCCGAACAGGCCGGCGATGCGGCCCTGCGCCATGGCAAGGCCCTGGCTCGGTGTGTCGATCGACAGTGTGTCGCCTTCCCAGGCGACGACGATCGCATGCGGCTCCATGGCGTTGTGGTACTGGGCCGGCGTCTCGTAGGTGGCTTCGATCCGCGTCTTTGCGGATTTAAGGCCGACCTCGACATCGCCCTTGTGCTGCACGGCCGGACCGCCGACGCCGACAGCACGCGGCACGAAACTTTCGGCGCCGTCGAGGCCAACGCGCGCCGGCATCACTTCATAGCGCGGCGACAGCAGCGCCGCCCCCTCGGTCGCCGCCTCCAGCGTCTCGGCGATCACCACGGCGATGCTCTGATTGGGGTAGCGGACCTGGTCGTTCTGCAAGAGGTCGAGCCGGAACATGAAGGGATGGTCCTTGGCGTCCGGATCGGCGGCGAGCGCTGGCCGGTTCTTGGGCGTCATCACCTCGACCACGCCCTTGTGTGCCTTGGCCGCCTCGACATCCAGCGCAGCGACGCGGCCGCGCGCGATGCTAGAGACAGCGAGCACGGCGTAGAGCATGCCGGGCGGATGGTTGTCGGCGGCATAGCGCGCGGCTCCGGTGACTTTCAGAAAGCCGTCGCGGCGGGTCAGCGGCTGGCCGATGCTGGAGCCTTGCCGGGCATGGGCGGGTTGCTGGTTGAGGCTGAGTTCAAGCGTCATGGCGCGCTCCAGGAATGTTCGAGAACGGGGAGGCAGGAAGGGCCGGCAGACGCTCGGGCGTTCCCGAAAGCGCAGACATCAGCGCCCTGATCACGATGCGGCGGGCAAGCTCGATCTTGAAGGCATTGTCGCCGGAAGGGCTGGCATCGGCCAAGGCAGCGTCCGCGGCGCTGGCGAAGGTCGCCTCGCTGGCGTCCGCGCCAAGCAGGACGGCTTCCGCCGAGCGTGCCCGCCACGGCTTGGCCGCGACGCCGCCCAGCGCCAGCCTTGCGGCGCGGATCTTGCCGCCGTCGACGACAAGCGCTGCTGCGGCCGATACGACGGCAAAGGCATAGGAGGTGCGCTCGCGGACTTTGAGGTAACGGGCATTGGCGGAGAAGGAGGCAGCCTCCGCCGGAAGGCGCACCGCCACGACCAGGTCGCCGGGCTCCAGCGCATTCTCCCGCTGCGGCGTTTCGCCGGGAAGCCGGTGAAATTCCTCCAGCGAAACATGGCGCCGGCCCTTCTTGCCTTCGATCTCGACCACGGCGTCGAGCGCCACCAGCGGCACGCAGAAATCCGACGGGTGGGTGGCGATGCAGGCGTCGCTCCAGCCGAGCACGGCGTGCAGGCGGTTTTCGCCGCCCAGCGCATCGCAGCCGGCGCCTGGCTCGCGCCTGTTGCAGGCGCTGGCTGTGTCGTAGAAATAGCTGCAGCGCGTGCGCTGCAACAGATTGCCGCCGACGGTGGCGGCGTTGCGAAGCTGCGCCGAAGCACCCGACAGCAGCGCCTCGGCCACCGCCGGATAGGATTTGGCGAACGCCGGATCGTAAGCAAGCTCGGCATTACGGACCAGCGCGCCGATGCGCAGGCCACCATCGTCCAGCCGTTCGATGCGGTTGAGCTCCGGCAGCCGGGAGATGTCGACGATACGCTCGGGACTGGTGATGCCGCCTTTCATCAGGTCGAGCAGATTGGTGCCGCCGGCGAGATAGGCCGAGCCCGGCTCGGCTGCCGCGGCGATGGCGTCGGGAATGGTGGCGGGCCTGATGTAATCGAAGTCTCTCATGCCGCGGTCCTCCGGTCGGCTTTGACAAGCTGTTGCTGGGCTTCCAGGACGGCCTCGACGATGCCGCCATAGGCCGCGCAGCGGCATATGTTGCCGCTCAGCCCCTCGCGGATGCGTTCGGGATCGTCGCCGGCCTGTCCCTCGGCGATCAGGCCGAGCGTGCTCATGATCTGGCCGGGTGTGCAGAACCCGCACTGGAAGCCGTCATGGGCGATGAAGGCGGCCTGCACCGGATGCAGTTCCTCGCCGTTGGCGACGCCTTCGATGGTCAAGACCTGGGCGCCGTCATGGCTGACCGCCAGCGCCAGGCATGAGTTGATGCGCTTGCCGTCGACCAGCACCGTGCAGGCGCCGCATTGGCCGCGGTCGCAGCCCTTCTTGGTGCCGGTGAGATCGAGCCGCTCGCGCAGCAGGTCGAGCAGGGTTACGCGTGGATCGACCTCCAGTTGGTGTCGGTGGCCATTGATGGTGAGGGTAATGGGAAGGCTGGTCATGGGCGTCTGGCTCCAGTTGCTTGACGCGGATGGGATTGAACTGGTGCCTTGCCGCAGAAGGGCAAGGTAACCGTTGGGTCAGGTCTTGACGGCGAAAGCGGAGATGGCGGATCTCCCGCGAGGCAGGCGGGCAGGGGAGATGTCGGCTTGCGTGTTCGAAAGACGTGACATACCGGTTCCCCTGATTATATGATAAAGGTGCTCCACTAAAACGGAGGCGCCTCCGTTTATTACGTGGTGGCTGACCCTGCCGGGTTCAAGCCCCCTGACACGATGTGGAGAAAAAATTGGCCAGCGAGCCGTCCGCCATTGCTGAACAGAAGGCCGAGGCCGTAGACGCAAAGCCGCTGCGCGCCGATGCGCGGCGCAACCGCGACCGGCTGGTCGAGGTGGCGGTGTCAGTCTTTGCCGAGCGCGGCATCGATGGCTCGCTGGAGGAGATCGCGCGCCGCGCCGGCGTCGGCATCGGCACGCTCTACCGGCATTTCCCGACGCGCGAGCATCTGGTCGAGGTGGTCTATCGTCGTGAGGTGGAGGCGCTGTGCGCGGCCGCCGGCGAGCTTGCCCAAAAACATCCGTCCGATGTCGCGCTGGAACAGTGGATGCAGCGCTTCGTCGACTACATCGCCACCAAGCGCGGCCTGGCGACCAGCCTGCGCATTGTGCTCACCACCAATTCGACGCTGTTTTCCGACACGTTCGGCCGGGTGTCGCAAGCCTTGCGACGCCTGGTCGAGGCGGCGGTGGCCGACGGCACCATCCGCGGCGACGTCGACGCTTCCGACGTGCTGCACGCGCTGGGCGGCATCTATTCAGCGCCCGACACCCCCGAATGGCGCGACCGCTCGCGCCGGCTGGTCAAGCTGTTGATGGACGGGTTGCGGTTCGGGGCTGCAAAGGCACAATGAGGCGACCAGATTCCGGCCGTGCAAAACCAGACCTATCGATGAGTTGAGGGGATACGATGTATGTAGGCCGTTCCTACAAACTGATCGATTTCGCGCTGTGGTCGCGGCGCAGCGTCATCTACATGGTGGTGGTGAGCGGTCTGGCCGTGGCGGCCTACCGTCTTCCAGGCATCGCCGGGTTTTCGGTGCCATGGTCGGTGGTGCTGGTGCTTGGCACCACCGTGTCACTCGTCGCCGGGTTCAAGAATTCGCAGGTGTTCACCCGCAGCAGCGACGCGCTGCAGGCTTTTACGCAAATTACGGCCAGCAGCCGTTTGTGGTCCAATTTCTGCAGGGATTTCCTCGACGCGCCGACGGCCAGGCAGCTCATCTATCGCCACATCGCCTGGATGACGGCATTGCGCTTTTCTCTGCGCCGGCCGATGCCATGGGAGTCCATGGCGCGGGCCGCCAATATCGAATACCGGCGGCGCTACCGTATCCATGAGGATGCGAGCTCGGTCGGCGACGAATTGCGTCCGCTGCTCGCCGAACAGGCCGAGGACGTCCTGAAATCGCCCCAGCCGGCGATAGCCCTGCTCGAACTGCAATCTGTCCAGGTCAATGCGCTGTTCAAGGACACAAAGCTCCCTCCTCAGATCTATGGCGAACTGACCAAGCTGATCCGCGACTTCCATGACCAGCAGGCGCGCTGCGATCGCATCAAGAACAATCCCTATCCCCGGCAATACGCCATCGTCAGTTCGATGTTCGTGATGATCTTCTGCACACTGTTGCCGTTCGGGGTCGTTCCCGTCTTTGCCGATATGGGCAAACTGGGTGGCGCGCTCGGGTCGATAGCGATCTGGCTGACGATCCCGTTCAGCACGCTGCTCGGCTGGGCCTACATGTCTCTCGACCAGGTCGGCGAAAGCAGCGCCAACCCGTTCGAGGGCAACGCCAACGACGTTCCGATCTCGCAGATCTGCCGCGACATCGAGATCGAGTTGCGTAGCGGGCTCGGCGAGACCGACCTTCCCAAGCCCCTGCTGCCGGTCAACGACATCGCGACCTAGGCAGGATCACGACGAAGGCGCGGTCCCCGGCGGTCCCCTTCATCGTGCTGCTGGCGGAGGACGCTCAAACGTCAAGGCAGACCTTGCCGAAATGCTTTCGGGATTCGTAATGCGCGAAGGCGGTGGCGATGTCCTGCAGCGGAAAGTGGCGGTCTATGACGGGCTTCAGCCTGTTGGACTCTATCGCGCGGATCATATCCTCCTGGTCGGCCCGGCTGCCGATGGAAATGCCGCTGATGCGGATCTGGTTGGAAAACAGGGCTGGGATAGACACTTCCGCCGCAAAGCCGGTCAGGACGCCGACCAGCGCGATGTGACCGCCCGTGCGGCAGGCGACAATCGACTGCGCCAGCGTGGCGGGTCCGCCGACCTCGATCACGTGATCGACGCCGCGCCCGCCCGTCAGATCCTTGGCCTTGCGGCCCCAGTCCGGGACGGACTTGTAGTTGATGACGGCGTCGGCTCCGAGGCGCTTGAGCCTTTCCAGCTTCTGCTCGTCGGATGAGGTGGCGATGACCCGGGCGCCGGCGGCCTTGGCGAATTGCAGCGCGAACAACGATACACTGCCCGAGCCGAGGACCAGCACTGCGTCGCCCGGCTTCACCTTGCCGCACACAATCAGGCCGCGCCAGGCAGTAACGCCCGTGCAGGTGAGCGACGCCGCCTCGACATGCGTATAGCCTGCCGGTGCCCTGGTGAAAGCATGCGCCGGCATGCAGACATACTCGCTGGCGAAGCCGTCGAAACTTTCTCCCGGAATGTCGCGCCGGGTCGAGGGCGTCATGTCACCGCCCAGCCACCAAGGATAGAAGACGCTGACGACGCTGTCTCCGGGCCTGAGTGCATCGACACCGTCGCCGAGGGCAATTACTTCGCCGGCGCCGTCGGAGAGCGGAACGCGGCCGTCGGCGAGAGGCATCTTGCCTTGCACGGCAAAGTCGTCGCGCATGTTCAACGCGCAGGCCCGGATCCTGACCAGCACCTCGCCCGGCCCTGGCTGGGGCGGATCTTCCTCGACCAGGTCGAGATTGCCCAAGCCGCCCGGCGCTCTCAGCCTGACCAGTCTCATTGTCTTCTCCGATGTGTGGGGTGTCTAGAATTGGAAGGGCCTAGCGGGCCTGCCGGCCGGAGATCACCCGCAGCCAGGGCGCCAGATGAAAGGCGCTCATCAGCAGATACATCGCAGCCATGCCCGTGAGGGGCGAGGCGTCGGTGCCCATGCACTGCATGGCCGCATCGCCGCTGAAGATGCAGGTGAGCAGCGCCATCACGGCGAAGGTCGGTGCCGCGGCAAGGCAAAGCCAGTCGGCCAGCCCGAGGGTGGCGGCTTCTGGGATCGTGCTGCCGGCACCTGTGTGGATATCGCTCATCGCCTTGATCCTTGATGATCATGCCAGTCACGACAGGTTCCTCTCTCCAGGGAGTGGGGAGAGGAACCCAGACTGGACAACCGTTACTGCTCGCCCTTGTCCCTGAACGCGGCCTCGCCGGCAGCAGACACTTCTTCCCATTTCTTGTCGGCCCCGGCGTCGTAATTGTCGTGCCAGTTCCACCAGGAGTAGAGTGGAGTCTGCGGATAGCCTTCGGGCGAATCCTCCCAGATTTCCTGGCGGCCGAGCGGCGTCGCGTCGAGATAGCTCCAGACGGTGCCCATCGCTTCGTCGCCGCGGCTGTTAATCAAGTAGGTGCGGAAGATGCGATCGCCGTCACGGATGAAGACGTTGTGGCCGTGCCATTCGTCGACACCGAAGTCCTTGTCGAAACTGTCAGTGATTGTGTACCAGGGCATCTGCCAGCCCATCCGCTGCTTCAGCCGCGCAATGTCGGCCTGCGGGGCACGCGAAGCGTAGGCAAGCGTGGTGTTGCGGGCGTTGAGATGGGCGAGGTGGCCGACCTGGTCGGCGCCCAGCGAACAGCCGCGGCAGGCGTGATCGGGCCAGCCATGCACGCCGGGCTCGAAGAAGGCGCGATAGACGATCAGCTGGCGGCGGCCTTCGAACAGATCGAGCAGGCTCGCTCTGCCGTTCGGTCCCTCGAACACATAGGCCTTGTCGACTTCCATCCACGGCATGCGCCGGCGCTCGGCGGCCAATGCGTCCTTGGCGCGCAGTGTTGCCTTTTCCTTCACCAGCATCTGTTCGCGGGCGGCTTCCCAGTCCTGCCTCGAAACGATGGGCGGGGTCTTCATTGCGATGTGCTTGGTCATTGGTCGTCTCCTTTGCCAGTCTGTTGTCGCTTGCTGTCAGCCAGAATAGGGCGGTGAAGCGGGAGGGTGGGAGTTACAAGTGTGACGGGATTTGCAGGAGCCGGCCCGTCGCAGCAGGGGTGGCGCATCCTCACGGTGCCTTCGGCCGGGTGGAGAGGAGTGTCGGTTGGCATTGTCGGTTCTCCCTTGGCGTGCCGTGCGTTGCCGATAGTTGCCGATGCGGCTTGCCGGTTGACGGTACGGATTTAAGTTAGGGCGGCGACGCACAAGGGTGGGAGTTACAAGTGTGACGGGATTTGAATGGATTCGCTGATCACCGCGGCTGCGCTGGCACTGGCCGGAGGCGACCCGCTCGGCGCGCTGGATCGCGTCGCCTTGCGCGAAGACCCGCCGGCGCTGGCGCTGCGCGGCATTGCCATGGCGCAGCTCGGTGATCTCGATCGCGCCAAGGCGCTGCTGCGGCGTGCCGCGCGCGGCTTCGGCCCGAAAGAGGCGGTAGCGCGTGCCAGATGCGTCGTTGCCGAGGCCGAGATCGCGCTGGTCTCGCGGGATCTCGGCTGGCCGGCCAAGGCTTTGGATGCGGCGCGGGCGACGCTGGAAAAGCATGGCGACCGGCTGAACGCAGCGCATGCCGGCCATCTCAAGGTGCGGCGCCTGCTATTGATCGGCCGTCTCGACGAGGCCGAAGACGTGCTGGCGGGGCTCGACCCGGCACCGCTTCCGCCGGCCTCGCGCGCCGCCCACGAACTTGCCGTCGCCGGCATCGCGATGCGGCGCCTCAAGACGAAGCCGGCGCGCAGGGCGTTGGAGTGGGCACGCCACGCCGCCCGCCAGGCCGGCATTGCGGGGCTCATCGCTGAAGTCGACCGCGCATTCCTGGCGCTGGACACGCCGGCGGCACGGCTGATCGCGGCTGGCGAGCAGCGCCCGTTGCTGCTTGAGGACGTCGAGGCGTTGCAGGCGTCGCCGGCGCTGCTGGTCGATAATTTCCGATATGTCGTGCGCCAACAGGACAAAACGGTCTCGCTGGCCACGCGCCCGGTTCTGTTCGCGCTGGCCCGTACGCTCGCCGAAGCGTGGCCAGGCGATGTGTCGAGGGCAACGCTGATCGCGCAAGCCTTCGGCGGCAGGCACGCCGATGAATCGCATCGGGCGCGGCTGCGGGTCGAGATCGGCCGGCTGCGCACCGAATTGCGGGGCTTGGCCGACATCGGCGCCACCAGCCAGGGCTTTGCGCTGGCGCCGCGCCAGGCACGCGAGGTGCTGGTGCTGGCGCGGCCGATCGAGGAGCGGCACGCGGCGGTGCTGGCTTTCCTTGCCGACGGTGAATCCTGGGCGAGTTCGGCGTTGGCGCTGGCGCTTGGCACCGGCCAACGCAGCGTGCAGCGGGCGTTGGAGCAGCTTGGCGAGGCCGGCAAGGTGCAGTTTTTCGGTCACGGCCGGGCGCGCCGCTGGATGACGCCTCCACTGGTGGGATTCACGACCACCTTGTTACTCCCGGCACCGCTGCCGAACGGTTAGGAAGTGACATCGGATCTCAGTGAGGACAAGGACATGAAACAGTCAACGGCCGAAATCCTGCGCGAATACGGGCCCTTTGCCGATGTGGAGAGGGTGCATGGGGTGAGCTTTGACGGCAACAATGTCTGGTTTGCCTCGGGCGAGAAGCTGAACGCCTTCGATCCGGAGAGCGGGCAGAACCTGCGCTCGATCGATGTCGCGGCGCATGCCGGCACCGCCTGGGACGGCCAGCATTTCTTCCAGCTTGCCAACGACCTGATACAGAAGATCGACCCTGATACCGGCCAGGTGCTGGCGACCATTCCGGCGCCCGGTGGTGGCGGCGATTCCGGGCTGACCTGGGCCGAAGGAACGCTCTGGGTGGGACAATACCGCGAACGCAAGATCCACCAGGTCGACCCGGAAACCGGTGCGATCCTGCGCACCATCGAATCCAACCGCTTCGTCACCGGGGTGACATGGGTCGAGGGCGAGCTGTGGCACGCCACCTGGGAAGGCGACCAGAGCGACCTGCGCCGCGTCGACCCGAAATCAGGCAAGGTTCTGGAGAAGCTCGACATGCCGGCCGGGATGGGTGTGTCGGGGCTGGAATCCGATGGCGGCGACCGCCTTTATTGCGGCAGCACATCCGCCGGGGTGGTGCGGGCGGTGCGCCGGCCGCGGTGAGGATGCGGCCGACGCCGAAGTCACACTTGCAGGCGCACTTCACACGGCAATTTGTCCGCTGTCGGCTGGCCGTTGCCCCTTGTCGGACCTAGATAGGCTGTGCGCCGGGCGGACGCCCGGCCCAGCTTTGCAAAGGATCCCTCATGCCTGAACAGCCCACCATGCCCGAACAGATTGCATTGAACGACGGCTCCGCCATTCCCCAACTCGGCCTCGGTGTGTGGCAGGTCGACCAGGACATCACCGCCGACGTGGTGGGTTGGGGCATCGAGGCCGGCTATCGCCTGATCGACACCGCCGAAGGCTATCAGAACGAGGAAGGGGTCGGAGAGGCGATCCGCAGTGCCGGCGTGCCGCGGGCTGAGCTGTTCATCACCTCGAAACTGCGCAACGGCGCGCACCAGCGCGATGCGGCCTTGCGCGCCTTCGACGAGACGATGGAGAAGCTCGGCGTCGAACAGATCGACCTGTTCCTGATCCACTGGCCTGTGCCCAGCCAGGACAAATATGTCGAGGCCTGGAAGACGCTGGTCGAACTCAGGCAGGCCGGCCGCATCAAATCGATCGGCGTTTCGAACTTCAACCAGGACCATCTGGAGCGGATCATCGGCGAGACCGGCGTGACGCCCGTCGTCAACCAGATCGAGCTGCATCCCCAGTTCCAGCAGCGCGGTGTCAGGGACTTTCATGCCAAGCACGACATCCGTATCGAAAGCTGGAGCCCTCTGGGCAGCGGCCGGCTGCTCGGCGATCCGACCATTGCAGGCATCGCCAAAAAACATGGCAAGTCCGTCGCACAGGCGATCATCCGCTGGCATCTCCAGGAGGGGCTGATCGTCATTCCAAAGTCGATCCGCAGGGATCGCATCGCCGCCAATTTCGATGTCTTCGATTTCGAACTGGATGCGCAGGACCTGCAGACGATCCGCGGCATGGATTCGCCCGAGGGCCGCAACGGACCCAACCCCGCCACAGCCGCGTTCCTGTTCTGAGAGGCAAGTTTTAACGAGCTGGCAACGAAACTGCTAATCTCCCCCACGAGGGGGGAGATTGGCAGCTTTGCGGCTTTCGCCAATTTCTTGCGCCCCTCAAATCCCGGACCCATCCAACTGCTGGGCGTCTTCGCCTTCCCAGGGCGCCGGCATCGACGCGCGGCTGAGGTTGGCGGTGGGCAGCGGCATCCAGCATTTCAGTTCCGGGTCGGCGTATTCGATGACGCGCCCGGGCGAAGAGTCCGACGCGCGCCAGCCTTCCGAGGCGAACTGGTCGGCACGCGACCAATAGGCAAGGTCGACTTCCGCCGGTCCCTGCTCGGACGGACGCACAGTGACCAGGATGCGGCTGCCGTCCTTCGGCGCCGTCGACATGTGGCGCCACCGTTCGGGCTCGTCCATCGCATTCCTCCTCGCACTCGTAGCGTTGGGAGGAGTGTCGCCTCGTGGTCCGAAGGGGTCAACCCAAAGTTTGCGCCAGGCATCGGCTGATGACCCCTCCAGACGGTGCCTGCACAGTTGTGCGCAACACGCCGCGGGCGGTCATGCACGCTCGACGGGCCGTGACCCAGTTGATAAGCCCGTCTGCGAAAGGAGCGCCTGAGTCGAGATGACCGTTGCGATCGAGATGGGACAGACGACCGCAGGCGCCCCGGCGAAGCTGGATCTCGAGGAACTGCTCGCGACGCGCCTTTTGGTGCAGGGCAATTCGGGCTCCGGCAAGTCGCATCTGCTGCGGCGCCTGCTGGAGCAGAGCGCGCCCTGGGTGCAGCAGACCATCATCGATCCCGAGGGCGACTTCGTTTCGCTGGGCGACCGTTACGGCCATCTGGTGATCGATGCCGAGCAGCATACCGAGCGCGGCCTGCAGGCGGCAGGCGAGCGGGCGCGCATGCATCGCGTCTCCACCGTGCTCAATCTCGAAGGGCTCGACGCCGAGAACCAGATGCGGCGTGCCGCCGCCTTCCTCGGCGTCGAGCCCTTCGAGATTGAGCACGGTGGAGACGC
>NZ_RZPW01001160.1:0-1293 GCF_003998455.1 Mesorhizobium sp. M7A.F.Ca.CA.001.08.2.1
GGCGAGGATTTCGAGGCCGGCCTCGAGCGGATCGTCGGATTCGATCAGCTGCAATTCCGCCGTGCCGCCGCCGAACAGATGCGAGAACAGCCGCTGGAAATGGCCGTTGACGACATCGAAGGCGGCAAGCAGCCGCTCGCGGCCTTCGCGGTTGAGGCTCTGGATCGCCTGCCTGAGCTTGCGGATCGCCTCGATGATGTCCTCGCGCTCCGACACGATCGCCTCCAGCCGGTCGGAAAGCTCCTTCTGCTCTTCCTCTGCGCGCAGATTGACGGCGCCCAGCCGTTCGCGCTCGATCTTCAGCCGGTCCAGCTGACGCTCGATCTCGGGCATCTCAGGCATCGGGCTGTCAGCCTCCAGACCGGTATGGCGAATAACCAGATGCGGCGGTGTGTTCAGCGTTTCCTGGATGCGCGCCTCGACCTCCAGCCGGCGTTCGTCGGCCGCGGTCAGCCGCTCTTCGGCGCGAACGCGGGTCTCGCGAGCCTCGGCCAGGAACTGGATGGCGCCGGTGGCGGCCTTGTCCAGTTCGGATTGCCGGTTCTCCGCTTCCTGCAGACGGTCGGCCGCCGCCTTGCGCAAGGTTTCGGCCTCGGTGAGCTGCGACAGCAGGGCGCGCCGCTTGGCGTCGATTTCATCGGGCGCATCCGCCAGCCGCTCGCGTTCGGCCTCGGCCTCGGCCTTGCGTTCGCCAAGCGAGGCGATCTGCGTCGAGGCGTTTTCGGCCCGCTCCAGCCAATTGCTGCGCTCGGCGCCAATGGCATCGAGCCGGCGCGCGCGCGCCTCGGCTTCGCGGCGCAGCCCCTCATGCACCGCACGCGCATCGGCAAGCGCGGCGCGGTCGCGCGCGACATTGGCCGAGGACTGTTCGAGCTGCAATTGCAGATCGCCAAGATCGGGCGCGTCCTGCAGCAGCATTTCCGCCTCGGCGAAGGCGGCCGAAATCTCCTCATGGCTGTCAACGATGCGGGCGCGCGCTTCATCGAGTGCTGCGCGCCGGCTCTGCAATTCGCCGCCGGCCCTCTCGGCCTCAGCCAGTGCATTGCGGGCGGCGTCCAGCCGATGCTGTGCGTCACGACCGGCCTGGCGCGTGTTGCGCTCGGCCTCGCTTGCCAGGCGGAGCGCCTGTTCGGCCTCCCCCAGCGCCTCCTCGGCCTGGCGCAGGACGAGCGTCGCCTGTATCGCCTCGGCATCGAGCTCAGCCAGCCGGTTCTTCTGCGCCAGCCGTTGCGCCGCGGCGGTCGGCGCGTCGGCACTGGCGGTAAAGCCATCCCAGCGCCCGAGCGCGCCTTC
>NZ_RZPW01001161.1:0-1287 GCF_003998455.1 Mesorhizobium sp. M7A.F.Ca.CA.001.08.2.1
GATCATGACCGACGCCAATCAGGGGTTTTCTGTCGACGAAGCGATCCGGCGCGCGGCGCGACTGCGTGAGCTCGACCTCGCCTGGATCGAAGAACCGCTGCCGGCCGACGACATCGACGGGCATGTGCGGTTGTCGAACTCGACGCCGACGCCGATCGCCATCGGCGAGTCGCTCTACTCGATCCGCCATTTCCGCGAATACATGCAGAAAGGCGGCTGTTCGATCGTGCAGGTCGATGTCGGCCGCATCGGCGGCATCACGCCATGGCTCAAGATCGCGCACGCGGCAGAGGCCTTCGACATTCCGGTCTGCCCGCATTTCCTGATGGAACTGCATGTCAGCCTGACCTGCGCTGTTCAGAACGGTCGATATGTCGAGTACATTCCGCAGCTCGACCAGTTGACCGGCAAGCGCATGCGCATCGAAGATGGCCAGGCGCTGGCGCCCGACGAACCGGGCATCGGCATCGATTGGGACTGGGACGCGGTCAAGGCCATGAGCATCGCCGAATTCACCACGGCGATCACCAAATAGGGGAACTGATATGCAGCGGATGGGTATGGTTTTGGGGCTGAAGCCGGAAAAGGTCGAGGAGTATGTCCGCCTCCATGCCGCCGTCTGGCCCGGCGTGCTGACCATGATCTCGGCCTGCAACATCAAGAATTATTCGATCTACCTGAAGCGGCCGGAGAACCTGCTGTTTTCCTATTTTGAATACCACGGCACCGACTATGCCGCCGACATGGCCAAGATGGCGGCCGACCCGAAGACGCAGGAATGGTGGGCCGTCTGCATGCCCTGCCAGGAGCCGCTGGCGACCCGCCAGGAGGGCGAGTGGTGGGCCGAGATGGATGAGGTCTTCCATCATGACTGAAGGCGGCTTCGACCCTGCCTTGCTCGTTCAATCCTGGCCAAAACCCTCAAGACCCCGGCCGATCGTCACCTTCGGCGCGGGATCGATCGTCGGCGACGCGCATTTCCCAGCCTACCGGAAGGCCGGCTTTCCGGTTGCCGGGCTTTATGATCCTGATCATGTCAGGGCTGAAAAGCTGGCCAGCCAATGGGGCGTGACGGCCTTTGGCTCGGTCGAAGAAGCGACTGCTGTCGAGGGCGCGATCTTCGACCTTGCCACCCCGCCGTCGCATCATGCCGATGTGCTGAAGTCCTTGCCTGACGGCGCGGTGGCGCTGATCCAGAAGCCGATGGGCAGCAATCTTGCCGAGGCGACCGCGATCCTCGAAATCTGCCGCGCCAGGAGGCTGCACGCGGCGGTGAACTTCCAATTG
>NZ_RZPW01001162.1:0-1282 GCF_003998455.1 Mesorhizobium sp. M7A.F.Ca.CA.001.08.2.1
TGACTACGTCGAGGACCAGGCAATCAGTTCGGTCCATCCAATCGGATGCTAGAAATTCCTCTGCCGATGAGAACGCCTGAACCGCAAAACCGAACTCCCTGAGCAAGTCAGGCAGCGACTCGCGAACGGACTCGTCATCATCGACGACCGACACGAGCGACTTGGATACCATTAGTTTTTCCTCATAGCTTGCCCAATTTCCACATCGGCAGAGGTTTGGTTGTGCCCGGAGCGGTCACTGTCTCGAGTCCGCACGGACTTCCGGGGGATGGAAAATGAAAATGTCGCGCCGGGACCTTCATTAGAGGAGGCCCAGAGCCGACCTTGGTGGCTTTCGATGATATGCCGACTAACTGATAGGCCGATCCCCATGCCACTAGTTTTGGTCGTATAAAAGGCGTCGAAAAGTCTCTCCACGGCCTGTGGTTCGAAACCCACTCCCGTGTCCTGCACGGTGAGTTGGACATGCTCGCTTTCATCTCGATCTGTTCTGATCAGCAATTGCCTTGGCCGGTCGTCAACGCCTTTCATTGCATCGGAGGCGTTCAGCAACAGGTTCAGAATAACTTGCTGAAGCTGAACGCGGTCGCCAGCTATAGGCGGAATGTCATCTCGGAATTCGGCGCGGAGATTGACCCGGTTTCTCTGTAGGTCATTCGACGACAGTGCAATCACCTCTCGGGTCGCCTCGTTAAGATCCACCGATTCCGTGAGTTCGTTCTTCTTGGCAAAGAGGGCGCGCAATCGCACGATCACATCCGAAGCCCTTTTGCCGTCGCGAAGAGTGCGCCGTGCCGTCTCGCGAGCCCCATCGACATTGGGCGGATCTGCCGCAAGCATGCGCAGGCAGGTGCTTGCATTGGTCATGATACCGGAGAGAGGTTGGTTCACCTCGTGCGCGATTGATGCAGTCAGTGCGCCGAGTGTCGTTGCTCTGGCAACATGCGCCAGTTCCGACCGAACTTTGCCGAGCGCTTCCTCCGAGAGGCGCCGCTCAGTTACATCCTGAACTGCGCCTATGTACTCGAGTGCCCCATCATGGTCGCGAGTGCCATGAGCCACCACATGCAGATACTTTGTAGACCGATCGGGCATCAGCAGCCGGCACTCATACTCGAAATCACTGCCGGCGCCCCGAACTCGATCGATCATTTCATTGAGAAGTTCAAGGTCATCGGGGTGGATGCGCGAACTGAGTAGTTCAATCGTTACGGGCACGCGATGCTCAAACTCAAAAATTCGATGGGCCTGCTCGGACCAGGTGATCTCGCTAGTTCCCACG
>NZ_RZPW01001163.1:0-1280 GCF_003998455.1 Mesorhizobium sp. M7A.F.Ca.CA.001.08.2.1
GGTGAACGCCACCCAGGATGGTGAAGCCTACTATCGGCGCTGCCTGTCGATCCTGGCCGAGATCGAGGATGCCGAGGCCGCCTTCCGCAACGCCGAGCCTTTCGGCCTGCTGCGCATCGACGCCAGCACGCTGCTCACCCGCACATTCCTGTTGCCGCGCCTGCCGGAGTTTCTCGACCGCTATCCCCGCATCGACCTGCAGATCGGCCAGAGCGACCGGCTGGTCGATCTCGTGCGTGAAGGCGTGGACTGCGTGATCCGCGTCGGCGAGCCGCCCGACAGCGGCATGATCATGCGGCGGCTCGCGATGATCCGCGAGATCACCTGCGCCAGCCCCGCCTATCTCGAGCGCCACGGCACGCCCGCCTCCCCCGATGCGCTCGACGGTCACCAGGCGGTGGGCTTTGTCTCGTCGCGCACCGGAGAGACCCTTCCGTTCGAATTCACTGTCGCCGGCAATATCCGTGAGGTGCGGCTGCCCGGCCGCGTCACCGCCAACAATTCCGATACCGCCGCCGACCTGGCGCGGCTTGGCCTCGGCCTCATCCAGGCGCCGCGCTATCGTTTCGAGAAGGATCTTGCCGATGGGACGCTGGTCGAGGTGCTGGCTGATTATCCGCCATCGCCGACGCCGCTGTCGGCGCTCTACCCGCAGAACAGACAGCTCTCGCCGCGCCTTCGCGTCTTCCTCGACTGGGCCTCACGCATCTTCGCCGAGACAAACCTGTAGGCTGCAAAACGCGCCACTCGCGATCAACTCGGTTTTGCAAACCCGGCCAGGGACGCATAGCCGCGTACCACGCTCTTGCGTTCTTCGCGCGAAGCGACGGCGTCGATGTCATCAAACCCATGCGGCGCCCGGGCCTCGACCATGTCTATGACCGCTTCCGGCCCGCCTTGCCGATTGGCCAGCACGATGGCCGATGTGGCCGGCCGCCGCTCCCCGTCATACCGTGTTAGCGCGGCTTCGACGGTCGGTCCTGCGGCCAGATGCATCGCAAGGCAACCAGCGTCGAGTATTGCCTGGCTGGCTCCGTTCGACCCCACCGGGTACATGGGATGCGCCGCATCGCCGAGCAGCGTCACCCGCCCGAACGACCATCGTGGCAGCGGGTCGCGGTCGCAGTTCGGATATTCGTAGAAGCCATCCGTTGCCTGGATGATCGAGGCGGGGTCGACAAAATCAAGCTGAAACCGGTCACGCACGAAGGGCAGCACATCGTCGATCACGCCCGGGCGGCTCCAGTCGCCGGGACGCAGCGGTGATGAGCCGCTATCGC
>NZ_RZPW01001164.1:0-1279 GCF_003998455.1 Mesorhizobium sp. M7A.F.Ca.CA.001.08.2.1
ATTTTTGCCTATGGTGCTGATTTGCGCCAGTGACCCGCCGCACAGGCGGGTTTTTGTTTGATGCACCGTCAGCCAAGGTGCCGGCCGTATGGCGCCGGCATTGCTCGCGGCAGATGCATCGGTTATCTGACCGGCCAGGCAAACAGCGCCACGCAATCCCCAAACGGAGTTCAGCACATGACACGCGAGACAATCCTCAAATTCGGCACCGTCGAACACGCGGACGCAGGCGATCTGGCTGGCTGGATCGTCGTCGAGGGCAGGCCGACCATGCAAACCGCCGTCCAGCACACGACCGAGGACGGCAAGGTGTTGTCGGGCACCTGGCGGGCGACACCCGGCACCTATCACGCCACCTATACCGACTATGAGTTCGTGCACATGATCGCCGGCCGCATCATCATCACGCCGGACGGCGGCACGCCGGTCGAGGTCGGCCCCGGCGATGCCTTCGTCGTGGAAGCGGATTTCAAGGGAACCTGGAAGATCATCGAGCCGGTGACGAAGCATTTTGTCGTGCGGGTCGGCTGAAGCGGGGTGATCCGTCTGGCCGCGCCATCGCGGCGAGTGCTCAAGCGAAGCTTTTTCGTGCCTCCGGGGGCCTTTTGGAGGCCATCCCACCCGACATCGCCTGGGTGTCGCCGATGGCTCGGAGGAGGTGCGCTGACCTGGGCGCGGTAAGCGTATTCGCTGATCTCTGCATTCGCCGGGGCCTCGGCCAGGCCACTCCTCGGACTCCGGTCATTGGGTCATGAAGGCGTCTGTGGCGTCATCCAGACGGTCGGCCTCGACATGAATGATACGGCACTCGCCAGCCAAGCGATCTCTCATCGGTGCTTACCGGCCAAGTATCCTTGATACACCGGATTGATCCCCTAGTTCTTTCGGGGGCGCGGCAATCGCGAGGTTGCCTCGGGGGCAGCGGCGGTTCGCGCCGTTCTGACTGCACGCCGCGGAAAGACGGTTGGACCGACGCATCCATGGAGGTCGTCGTGCGTCAATCGCGTGGATTCACCTGTGCGTATTTCGTCTTAGCTTGCTCGATCGCGGCAGTTTGCGCAGGAGCTGCAACGGGTGGTCAGCAAGGCGGAGGGCATGGCAACGGCCATGGTTCTGGTGGCCATGGTGGCGGTGGAGGTCATGGCGCCGGCGGCAACCAGGGCGGCTCGCACAAAGGGACTGGCGACGACCCCGGCGGCTCCAGTTCGTCGGCGGACGACGGCGAGACCAGCACAAGCGGCACTACGACAGCCCCGGGGACTGTAGGTTCGGCCACCGC
>NZ_RZPW01001165.1:0-1277 GCF_003998455.1 Mesorhizobium sp. M7A.F.Ca.CA.001.08.2.1
GGTGACGGCAGCCCTTTCGCTGGCGGTATTCACCGTCATTGTCGGCGTCGGCCAGATGTTCGTCATCACGCTGGGACCAGGCAATGTCGACCTGTCGCTGCCGGCCAATATCGGCCTTGCCAGCGCCGTCGCGATGAAGGTGATGGACGGCAACGATTCCATGATCGCGGTCGGGCTTTTGGCGGCACTTGCCTGCGGGGCGGCGATCGGCGCCGCCAACTACCTGCTGATCTGGGCGCTGCGCATCCCGCCGATCATCGCCACGCTATCGGCCAGCTTCATCATCCAGTCGATCGACATCAGCTATGGCCGCGGGCTGCAGATCAAGCCGCCGCCGGGCTTCGCCGATTTCGCCAACTGGCAGGTGCTGGGCATTCCGGTGCTGGCGATCCTCACGGTATTGTTCACCGTCGGCGCGGCCATCGCGCTGCAGCGTATGATCTATGGCCGCTCGGTGCTGGCGATCGGCCAGAACATTCGCGCGGCGTGGCTGGCCGGTGTCAATGTCGGCCGCATCCGCTTCCTCACCTACACGCTGTCGGGCGCGCTCGGCGGCATCGACGGCGCGCTGCTCGCCGGCTATTTCCGCGGCGCCAATGTCGACATTGGCAACGAATACCTGCTGGCCTCGATCGCCGTCGTCGTCATCGGCGGCACGTCGGTCGCCGGCGGCAAGGCCAATGTCCCCGGTGCCTGGGGCGCGGCTTTGTTCCTGGTGCTGCTTTTGACCATGCTCAACACGTTTGGGGTGAGCGCCGGGGTGCGGTTGCTGCTGACGGGGCTGATCATTGTCGGGGTGATCACGGCGGCGGGCGGGCAGAAGGCGCTGCGGTAGCCTCCGCCTTCGTCGTCCCAGACACCTTCAAGGCCTGTAATCATTGTGCCAGGCCGACATCCGGTTCCCTTCGACGTTATGGCGCTGTAAATCCCGTTCGCGTGGCCACGGCCGCTGAATAATGCTGGGAGGTTTGCGTGTCCGATTTTGTGAAGGTCAGCCGCGACGGCGACGTTGCCGTCGTCACCATCGACAATCCGCCGGTCAACGCGCTGAGCTTCCATGTCCGCGAACCGCTGATGCAGGCGCTGGTCGAATTGCGCGACGATGCGTCGGTTGCCGCCATCGTCATTGCATGCGCCGGCCGGACCTTTGTCGCCGGCGCCGACATCACCGAGTTCGGCAAGCCGATGCAGCAGCCCGAACTGCGCGCCATCGTGGCGACGCTGGAAACCATCGCCAAGCCGACGGTCGCAGCCATCCACGGCACCGCGCTCGGTGG
>NZ_RZPW01001166.1:0-1274 GCF_003998455.1 Mesorhizobium sp. M7A.F.Ca.CA.001.08.2.1
CTTTTGCTGAAATCGGTAGGAGCCCTCTGTCGGCGGGAAGGCAAGACAAGCGCCTTGCTGTCGACTTCCGGGAACGGCCGTCTTAATTTGCGTTTGCTCTCCGAGGTTGGCATCCGTCGCAGGTTCTCTCCGACCAAGATCCTTCACAAAATGTTACGTAAGGGAACGTTCGCGCCTGACTCTTCTTAGGCAATCGAGGCGGTTGTCGCCTCGTGCATTGTGAAGGAGAAGAAGAATGCCCAATCAAGGTGGTAGCCACGAACAGCATGTGAAGGCAGGCCAGCAGAGCCACAAGAATGCCGATAATAAAAACCGTCAGCAACAGCAGGCCGCTGGTGGTGGTCAACGGCAGCAGGGCGATGGATCCGGCATGCGTGGTGGAACCCACGAACAGCACGTGAAAGCTGGCGAACAAAGTCACAAAAACCGCTGATCGCGGGTGATTTCAGCAGACCCACCCCGAAGTATCGGGGTGGGTCTGATGCATCTGAAAGAGGTGCTATCGACGACGCCGCGGTTGGGGTCGCGAAAGTCGCCCCGGCGACTTTGCCGGGGCGACTTCAGTCAGGACGCCCAGTCAGGCAGCTTGCTCCAGGGCGCGCTCATTGACACCGCCTTCGCCCAGCCCGGAAAGCGCTTCGTCCGTCGCGACCTCCTCTTTCAATGTCTCGTTGAGGAGCTTGACGACGTCGCTCTTGCCAAGCTGTTCAGCCCACGCGACCAACGTGCCGTAGCGCGCGATTTCATAATGTTCGACGGCCTGTGCCGCGCCGACCAGCCCAGCATCCAGGGCTGGGTCGCCCTTGTATTCGTCGAGAATTTCCGACCCTTCCTCAAGAATGCCGTCGATCGCCGGACAGGTCTTGCCGCGAGCCGGTTTGTCCATAAGTTCGAACACTTGCTCGAGCCGATCGACCTGGCCTTCGGTTTCCATGCGATGTTTCTCGAAGGCCGCAGCCACCTCCTCGGATTCGGCGCCCTTTGCCATCTTCGGCAAGGCCTTGAGTATCTTCTTTTCAGCGTAGTAGATGTCCTTCAGCCCATCGAGGAACAGAGCCTCCAGTCCCTTGGTCGTCGCTCTTTTTGCAGTCGCCATGATTTGTCTCCCTTGGATCGTCGTGAAAGCTCACCGGCGGTGTAGCCATGGACTAACTTTCCATGGAAGCAGTTGTTCCCTGGGGGCGACGTGGAAGGGCAGCGCGTCGAACACCGCTTTTATCGAGGGCCGATCGACATCAAAAGGCGATGGACGATGACGGTGTGAGAGCCTGTCT
>NZ_RZPW01001167.1:0-1257 GCF_003998455.1 Mesorhizobium sp. M7A.F.Ca.CA.001.08.2.1
CCGCCGAACTGCTCGATCTCGTCGGCCTGTCGGAGAAAGCCAAGGCCTATCCGGCGTCGCTGTCGGGCGGCCAGAAGCAACGGGTCGGCATCGCCAGGGCGCTTGCCGCGCGCCCGGCGCTGCTCCTGTCGGACGAAGCCACCTCGGCGCTCGATCCGGAGACGACGCGCTCCATCCTCGCACTGCTCAAGGACATCAACCGGCAGCTTGGCCTGACCATCCTTTTGATCACCCATGAGATGGAGGTGATCCGTTCCATCGCCGACCGCGTGGCGGTGATCGACGCCGGACGCATCGTCGAGCAAGGGCCGGTCTGGTCGGTGTTTGCCGACCCACAATCAGACATCACCAAAAGCCTGCTCGGCGCCATCCGGCCGCAGCTGCCAGCCGAACTGGCGGCCCGGCTGCTGCCGGCGGCCGGCCCGGAGACGATCCTGCGCGTGGATGTGGCCGGCGAAGCGGCAAGCAGGCCATTGCTGTCCGACCTTGCCACGGCTGTTCCAGGCGCCTTCCGCCTCGTCCATGGCGGCATCGACCATATCCAGCAGCAGCCGGTCGGCACGCTGCTCCTTTCGGTTCCCGGCAGCGATGCAAATCATCTTGCTGACATCATCACATTCCTGAAGGCCCGCCAGGCGCGGGTGGAGGTGCTTGGCCATGTCGCCAATCCTGTTTGAACTTCTGCTGCGTTCGATCTGGGAGACGGTGCTGATGACGGCCGCCTCCGGCCTCATCTCGCTGGTCTTCGGCCTGCCGCTCGGCCTGGCGCTGATTGCTACCGAACGCGGCGGCATTGCCGAAAGCCTTTGGGTGAACCGGGCGCTCGGCGCCATCATCAACGGCTTCCGCTCGGTGCCCTTCATCATCCTTCTGGTGGCGCTGATCCCGGTGACGCGGCTGATCGTCGGCACCTCGATCGGCACATGGGCAGCCATCGTGCCGCTGTCGATCGCCGCCACGCCCTACTATGCGCGCATCGCCGAAGTGTCGCTGCGCGAAGTCGATCGCGGGCTGATCGAGGCGGCGCGCGCCATGGGCGGCAACCGCTGGACGATCATCCGCGAGGTGCTGGTGCCAGAAGCCCTGCCCGGCATCGTCGCCGGCTTCACGGTGACGCTGGTGACGCTGATCGGTGCGTCAGCCATGGCCGGCGCGATCGGCGCCGGCGGCCTCGGCGACCTCGCCATCCGCTACGGCTACCAGCGTTTTGAGACGTCGGTGATGATCGCAGTGGTCATCGTGCTGATCATCCTGGTC
>NZ_RZPW01001168.1:0-1257 GCF_003998455.1 Mesorhizobium sp. M7A.F.Ca.CA.001.08.2.1
GGCTGTCATCGTTCAGGGCCAGCACGGCGGCGGCCAAAAGGGCTGCGTTGGTGGCGCCGGCCTTGCCGATGGCCAGCGTTCCAACGGGAATGCCGGCTGGCATCTGGACGATGGACAGCAGCGAATCCTGCCCGGAAAGCGCTTTCGATTCCACCGGCACGCCGAACACCGGCAATGGCGTCATCGCCGCCGTCATGCCGGGCAGGTGTGCTGCACCGCCGGCGCCGGCGATGATCACCTGGTAACCGGCCGCCTTGGCGCCCTTGGCGAAATCATAGAGCCGGTCCGGTGTGCGGTGCGCGGAGATGATGAGCCGCTTGTGCGGGATGCCAAGTGCTTCCAGCGTTTCGGCGGCATGGCGCATCGTCGCCCAGTCGGACTGGCTGCCCATGATGATGGCGACGTCGGCGCGTTGATCGTCCAAGTTCGTGTTCCCCGGCGACAAAGGCGCGCCTTAGCGGAATTCGCGCGAGGCCGCAAGGATAGGCGGCCGCTGCTGCGGTCTGGCAAGACGGAAACCAGCCGGTCAGATGCCGTCGCGCTCGGCCTCTGGCGTCGAGACCAGCAAGGCCGAAGCCGCGTTGGCGGCGGTGATGGCCGCCCGCATGGTCTGCCCACGGGCAAGTCCCGCGGCCAGCGCGCCAACGAATTCATCGCCGGCGCCATGCGTGCTGGCGACCTTGACCGGGATGGCGGACAGCGCAAAGGCCTCGCCGCTCCGATCGCAACAGGCGACACCTTCGCCGCCCGCCGTGACGATTGCCACCGGATAGAGATCGGCCAATAGCCGTGCGGCTTGCGCGGCCCCGTCGAGTGTCTCGACCACTGCCGTGCCAGCCAGGAATTCCGCCTCGATGGCGTTGACCACCAATATGTCGACCAGGGCGATCAACTCCTCGGAGAGTTTGCGCGCGGGGGCCGCGTTGAGCACGACGCGGCCGCCCCGTGCCTTGACTGCGCGTGCGGCGGCAATGTTGGCGGCTTCCGGCACTTCGTTCTGCAGCAGGAGCACCGCCGTCTGTCCCACCACATCGGAAGCAGAGGCAATGTCGGCATGGCCCAGTGTCAGATTGCTGCCCGAGACGATCACCGCGCCATAGTCGCCGCCTGCGTCGAAGATCGCCACGCTCATGCCGGAGCCGACGCCAGCGGCCACCCGCACGAAGCGGCGGTCGACCTTGGCGCGATCGAGATTGGCCAGCACCGCCCGCCCGAAATCATCGTCGCCGACGGCGCCGATCATCGCCGCATACACAC
>NZ_RZPW01001169.1:0-1253 GCF_003998455.1 Mesorhizobium sp. M7A.F.Ca.CA.001.08.2.1
GAGCGACACTGCCTCCGGTTCCGAGCCGTAGCGCCATATTTTCCCAAAGTCGTCGACCGGAACCAGCAAGGAAGCCCCGCCATGATATTCCAGCCTGACAACATCCTGGTGCTGACCAGCCAAGTCGACCTGTTCGACCGCCGCGAGCACGCCCAGGCCATGGTCTTCATGGACGACGACGTCGCCGATGCGCAACTCGGGTTCGAGTATGCTTGCGGCCATGCCGGCATCCGCCTTCAACGCAGGGCCAAACAGGTCGGCTGCGGCGACCATCGCGATACCGGATTGCGCGTCGACAAACCCTTCATCGAGGACGAAGCCAGCCTTGAGAAGAGAGCCTCTCGCGGCGGAAAGTATTTGCGGTAAGTCGACCGCTTCCTCAGCCCGCCGGCCTAGCTTTCTATTGAGCAGGCGATCTGCTCGCTGCAGTTCAGAGGCATCGCCGGTCAACACCACCCTGGCCCCGGCGCTTGTCTGCCTTGTCACGAATTCAGCGATTTCGTACCCGGGCCGGGCCTGGCGAAAGAATTTGGGAACTCGCTCGGCAGAAACGGCAAGTCTCGTGGAGCGGTTGCGCACGGAAGCATCCCACTCTTCACGCGACAGGTAAAATTGTTCCGGCAAAGGTTTCTCGCGCCCGGCAGCCTCCTGCCTGGCACGGCGTGCATCCTCGATCAGGTCCAGAATTTTGTCGAGCGGCTGCCCGTCGATCCCTTCAAGGAAGGAGATCGAGGCGCTCGACGCACTGTCGAAGACAGATGGCATCGCGCCAAATAATGCGACCAGGCGCTCTTCCATCGACGTCGCGCGCATCGCTGTCAGCTCAGGATGATCACCAGCTTTAAACATCAGCTCGGATGCCGGTCCGACAGCAATCGAGTCTCGAACCTGGTCGCTGAGCTGACTGATCGGATCGTAGGTTTTGAGCTCTCGAATGCAGCTGTCTGGGCCAAGGACGACGCGAACGGGGTCCTCCGCGCCAGCGGGGAAGATGTCCATGAGATCGCCCCGAAAAGCTATTTCACCCGGTTCGTCGACCCTCTCGTCGACGACATAGCCAAAAGCTTCGGACCTTGTTCTGAAATCATCCCGGTCGAACTTTTGTCCCACCTCCAGAATTGCGAAACCGCCAGCAATGACCTGGGCGGGCGGCACCCGCTGCAGACTGGCTTCGATCGACATTACAGCGATGCGCGCACGATCGGGCTTCGTTGCCATGTGACACAACGCACGAAGCCTCCGCCCCATATTGG
>NZ_RZPW01000116.1:0-11106 GCF_003998455.1 Mesorhizobium sp. M7A.F.Ca.CA.001.08.2.1
AAGACCCTGCTCTATCGCATGGACCTGAGCCACAGTCGCGCCGCCGAGGTCGCGCACGGTGGTGAAACCGCGATTGAGCATGCCCTTCAATATCCGCACCGAATGATAGGCGACGAGTTCGTTTGGCAGAAACGAGTTTTCGGCCGGATCGGCAACTCCGGAATTGATGTGCACATGGCAATCGATCAGGCCCGGCATCAAAGTCTTCCCGCGCAGATCGAAGCGATGCGCGTTGCTATCCCGGATCGGCTTGTCTGAAACCTCGTCGATAACATTGCCGCTGACGCGGACGAAACGGTCGTGCTCGCCGTCCTCATTGGAGCCGTCAACGATCCGCGCGTTTTCGAATATGTAGGAAGGCATCAGCAGTCTCCTTGTTGGATCGGTGCGCCGCCACGTGCGCCGCGGAATTTGACGGGCGCTACGGTCAGTAGGTTGCCCTGCCGCCGGAAAGATCGAACACCGCGCCGGTGGTAAAGGAATTCTCCTCTGACGCTAGCCAGCAGATCATGGAGGCGGCTTCGCCAAGTTCGAGCATGCGGCCGCGCGGAATCTTGGCAAGCATGTACTCGATGTGTTGCGGTGACTGCTCCATTGCCCCAGGCGTCTTGGCAACCGCCGGAGTGACGCAGTTGACTGCGATGTTCTGCCCTGCGAGTTCCTTGCCCAGTGACTTCGTCAAGGCGATCACGGCTGCCTTCATGGAGCTGTAGGCGACCGCGTTGGGGTTGCCCTCCTTGCCGGCAATGGAGCTGAGGTTGACGATGCGCCCGTAGTTAAGCTCCCGCATATGAGGGACGATGGCGCGGCAGCAGTTGAAAGTCCCTATCAATCCCACACTCAGGACCTGTGCGAAGGCCTCGGGTGGATATTCCCAGGTCGGCATGTTCGGCCCGACCAACGCCGCATTGTTGATCAATATGTCGATCTTGCCAAACCGTTCCAGCGTGTGTGCAAAGCCCGCTTCCACCGACGCGAGGTCGCCAATGTCAGTCTCAATCCCAAGCACGTCGCGGGTTCGTCCAAGCTGATTGAGAGCCTTTTGCAACGCAGCGCCATCGCGATCCCAGATCGCTATCCTGGCACCGGATGCCAGCATCCGCTCGCTGACTGCGAACCCGATGCCCTGCGCTCCGCCCGTGACAATCGCTACGCGCTGCTCAAGATCATATCGATTCATGGTCGAAGACGCACTCTGATTGAATTATTGATTGAAGCATGTTCCACGGGGGAACCGGTGGCGATTTCGCGACAAGCGCGTGCCAGAACGTATTGACTGCGATGGTCTTTCGCAAAAGACTTCGTTTGGAATGGCTGCTTCGCGATCCGCGATGATGCCCTTGCGACAGTTGCATCCGTGCGGTCAACAGCTATTAGCAGTGACTGGCTGCGTGTTTCGCAGGCCTGGCATGGATGGAATATGCCGGAGAGGGGGAGCTACATTGCGTTTTGACCTTCTTTCGCTTCAGCTGTTTGTCGCCGTTTGCGAAGAGCAGAGTATCGCCAAGGCGGCCGATCGCGAGCACATCGCGGCATCGGCGGTGAGCAAGCGGATTTCCGATCTCGAGATACGCCTCAGTACGCCTTTGTTTCACCGCAGCTCGAAGGGACTGGAGCTGACCGCGGCAGCGCAGGCGCTGCTCCACCATGCGCGCGTCGTGCTCCGCGACTTGAAGCAGATGGAGATTGAGCTTGCCCATCACGCCAGTGGCGTCAGCGGGCAGGTCCGCATTTTTGCGAGTGTTTCGACGATCATCCAGCATCTGCCGTCGGATCTGAGCAACTTTCTGGGGACGCATTCGGCCATTCGAATCGATCTGGAGGAGGGCACCAGCCAGCAGGCCGTGGACGCGGTGGCCGAGAACGCTGCGGATATCGGCGTCTTCGGTGGCGTCGTGCCCCGTCGCGGTTTGAAATACATCCCCTATCGCAGCGACCGCCTCGTGGTGCTGGCTCACAGGGACCACCCGCTAAGCTCGCAAACTTCCGTCAAGTTCGCCGACCTCCCGGATTATGACCTGATCGGGCCAAGCAGGGGAAGTTTTCTGGATATGCTCGTCATTCGCGCTGCGGCTGAGCTGAGCAAACCGTTGAAAATGCCAATCCGGGTCAACGGGTTCGAGACGGTGTCGACAATGGTAGAGGCGCAGATGGGCGTCGGCCTCGTGCCGGCGGGATGTGCCGCCCGTTATGTAACGGGTGGCATGCTTGCGGCAATCGCGCTCGACGAGCCTTGGGCAGTCAGGCAGTGGAACATCTGCGTTCAGGACAGTCAGGGCCTGCCACCACCCGTGAAGCTGCTGTTGAAGCACCTTACCAACAGTTGAGAGGCTGGTCCGCCGGCTAACCGGTGCGTCGCGTCCGACGATGCGAGCTTTCCAAAGGACGACTTCGAAGGGTCCGGGTCGGCCCATATAAGTCCTGCCGCAGAGAGGGCCGAGCGAATGCGCCCGCCTCTTCAACTCAATTTCGAAAGGCAAGGCCTTGAAGATAGTAGTGCTCCCAGGAGACGGGATCGGTAAGGAAGTGACCGCGGAGGCAGTAAGGGCGCTGCACGCGGTCATCGGTAGTGAACTCCCGCTCGAACTCACAGAAGCCGTAATCGGAGGTGAGGGGCTGGAGCGCTTCGGCGATGCCCTGCCGCCTGATACCCTCGACATCTCACGCAAAGCTGATGCCATTCTGCTTGGCGGAACCGGCGTTCCTGAGGATGAGAGGCGAGCGCCGAGCGAGGGGGCCGGTTACGGCCTGCTCAAGCTGCGCAAGGCCCTCGGTCTCTATGCTAACTTCCGCCCGGTCGTGCTTTATCCCGAGCTTGTGGACGCCTCCACACTCAAGCCCGAAATTGTCACGGGGGTCGACCTGATCATCTTGCGTGAACTGACCGGCGATCTCTATTTCGGCCAGCCGCGTGGTGTCTCTCGTGACGAGACTGGCGCGCGTGTCGGCATCAACACGATGCGTTATACCGATGCCGAGATCGAGCGCATAGCGCATGCGGGCTTCCAGGCCGCCGCGAAACGACGTAAGAAACTGTGTTCGGTTGACAAGGCAAACGTCCTTGAAACGATGGCGCTGTGGCGCGAGGTCGTTATCGAAGTCAGCAAGCAGTATCCCGATGTGGAATTGACGCATCTCTACATTGACGCGGCGTCCATGGCCTTGATCCGAAATCCCAAGCAATTCGATGTTGTCGTGACGGGCAATGTCTTCGGCGATATCCTCTCCGATGCGGCGGCCATGTTGGCCGGCTCAATCGGAATGCTGCCGTCGGCCTCCCTCGGCGATCACAACAAGGGCCTATACGAACCGGTCCATGGCACCGCGCCGGACATCGCTGGCAAGGACTTGGCGAACCCACTGGCCGCAATCCTTTCGGTTGCCATGATGCTCCGGCAGTCGTTTGGCCGCGACCAGCACGCTTCGCGTATCGAGCAGGCCGTACGGTCAGTGCTGCGCGAGGGGTATCGGACCGCAGACATCTATCAACCCGGCTGCAGGAAGATCGGCACGAGGGCCATGGGTGAAGCAGTTGTCGAGGCGATCCGCAAGCAGAAGGTTGGCGGGGAGGCGGAATTTGCCTGACCGGCCGCTATGACCTGCTGCTCTCGCGGCAAGTCGGTCGCGTCCGCATCGCCGATTGCGACGACAGGTCTCCAAACCGAGACTTACTTCGGTTGACTGACCAGCGGTACTCGAAGGCAAGCCAGACATGTTCGAGCGACGTCACGTGGCCGAAGAGGGCTGGATCAGCCGCCGAACATCATAGGTGCCGGGCCGTAGCGACGGACGGCGGATCGTGAGAGCCGAGGGACGGCAGATGAAACATGGCGGTCCTTTCGAACTTGCCTTCGGTCGTGGATTGCTGAAGCTGGCATTGCCGCAAGGCGCGGAGCCGACAGTAATCCGGAAGGCGTTGTTGCCAAAACTCTTCGACGCCTCTTCAGCAATTGCATCCGCCTTCGCGAATCCGATTGGCTCCGAGCCTTTAGCCCGTCTGGTGGTCGGGCGTCGGAGCGCCTGCATCCTTATCTGCGACATCACGCGCCCGGTGCCGAACCGGCTATTCCTACGCGTCATGATCGAGACAATGATCAAAGGCGGCATTCCCGCGGACAGGATCGATGTGCTCGTTGCCACCGGCCTTCATCGTCCGAACGAGGGTGTGGAACTGGAGGAACTGGTCGGCGATCCTTGGGTTCTGAAGACCGTCCGCGTCACCAATCATTTCGCACGCAACGAACACGACCACGTCGATCTGGGACATACGCAGACGCGTGGGACACCGATCCGGATCAATCGGCTTTTCGCGGATGCGGACCTCCGTATCGCTACAGGCCTGGTCGAGCCCCATTTCATGGCAGGCTGGTCCGGTGGTCGAAAGGTTGTCGCCCCCGGCGTTGCCGGCCACGAAACCATCCGCACCTTCCACTCGGCGCGTTTCATGGAAGACCCGCTGTCAGTCCAGTGCAATCTGGTCGGCAACCCGCTCCATGAGGAACAGTTGCAGATCGTACGCAAGGTTGGCGAAATCTATGCGTTGAACACCGTGCTCGATGAAGATCGCGATCTGGTTTGCGTGACCTTTGGCGAGATCATAGCCAGCCATCTGGCTGCGGTCGATTTCATCGCTGACACGACGATGATCGACGTGCCGCGCCGGTTCAAGACCGTGGTGACGTCGTCTGCAGGCTATCCCCTCGACAAGACCTACTACCAGACGATCAAGGGTATGGTGACGCCGATCGACATTCTCGACCCGGGCGGGACGCTGATCATCGCCTCGGAATGTTCGGAGGGCTTGGGCAGCCACGAATTCCGCCAGGCGCAAGCGCGCTTGGTGGAGATGGGACCCGAGCCATTCCTTGCCACGCTTACGGCGAAGACGCTTGCCGACATCGATGAATGGCAGACGGAGATGCAGCTGAAGCCGATGCGGGTGGGCAAGATCCAGCTCTACACGACCGGGCTAGATCGCGAGGAACGCCGCATCACCGGAGTTGAACTGGTCCCCTCGGTAAACGACGCAATCGCGGCCAGTCTTGAACGCCATGGCGACCCCGCCGTTGCCATCATCCCGGAGGGACCATACGTCATTCCGATCTATCGGCGGGCAGGACTGTGAGACGCGTCCACCTCGATGCAGTCGGCGGCATCGCCGGCGACATGTTCGTCGCGGCAATGCTCGACGCGCTGCCTGACCTGCGAGAGCGCGTACTTGCCGACGGCGCTGCAGTGCTTCCGGTTGAGGCCGGTGGCATTGCCTTCGAGGAAGGCGAGAGCCTGTCGATGCGCGTGCGGCGCTTCGGTCTGGTCGCGAAGCGCGCGATGTCGGCTGCAGCGCCACACGCCCATGCGAACGCATATGGTGATGATGATGGCCACCATCACCATCACGATCGCAACCAGATTCCTGATGAAGCGCATGCAGGTAGTTTTGCTGACATGGTGGCACGCATCAAGGCCGCGGATCTCCACGATGGAACGGCTGCCAGGGCCATTGCGATACTGACGATCATTGCCGAGGCGGAGGCGGCCATCCATCGCGTGCCGGTCGAAAGGGTACATTTTCACGAGATCGCCGACTGGGACTCCCTGGTTGACGTCGTCTGCGCCGGCAGCATCGCAGCGGCGCTCGGCAAGACGGTGTGGAGTGTCTCGGCTCTGCCGCGAGGCGGTGGCCTTGTGCACACCGCCCACGGACTGCTGCCCGTTCCCGCGCCTGCCACGGCCGCGATCCTGACCGGTTTCGAATGGCGCGACGACGGCATATCAGGCGAGCGCGTGACGCCGACCGGCGCGGCGATCCTTAAACATCTCACAGCGCCTGGTGCTGGCGGCACGTCTGGCCGGCTTGTGTCGTCCGGAACAGGCGCGGGGACGCGGCACCTGCCCGGGATGCCGAACATTCTTCGCGTTCTCGTCCTAGAGAACGAAGTCTCAACTCCGAGCGACACCATCAGTGTCATCGAATTCGAAATCGACGACATGACCGGCGAAGAGATGGGCGTCGCCTGCGATCGCCTCAGGGCAACGGACGGCGTGTTGGATCTCTCCGTGGGGCAGCGCCTCGGCAAGAAGGGGCGTCCCGCCTCGTCGTTCCGGCTTCTGGCGAGACCGGAACTGGCCGATCAGGTGACGGCCCGGTGTTTTGCCGAGACATCGACAATTGGCTTGCGCCTGCGGGAGGAACGCCGGCTGGTCCTCTTCCGGGAAAACGTCAAGGCTGCCGGACTTGCCGTCAAGGCGGTCCTCCGGCCATCGGGCATCACACGCAAGGTGGAAAGCGATGCCCTTCGAGGCGGAAGCCTTGCCGAGCGCCGCGCCATGAAGTGCCAGGCCGAGACGACCGACGATGAATGACATTGCGCCGGCACAGCGTCTTGACCGCGTTCTTGACCGTTTCGAACAGCTCGCCATTGCTGTCAGCGGCGGCGTGGATTCAGTGACGCTGGCAGCCTTCGCACATCGCAAGCCGGGCCTTGCGGTGACGGTAATCCATGCCGCCTCACCAGCCGTTCCGGAAGAGGCGACGGCACGCGTGCGGGGTCTGTCAGATACCGAAGGCTGGACGACCCTCGTCATCGGAACTGGCGAGTTCGAGGATTCACGCTATCGGGACAATCCCTCGAACCGCTGTTATTTCTGCAAGACCAATCTCTACGATCGGATACGCACACTGACGCCGCATGTGATCGCGTCGGGTGCCAATCTCGATGATCTCGGCGACTATCGTCCCGGGTTGCTGGCTGCCGCCGAGCGCCAGGTGGTACATCCCCTCATCGAAGCGGAAATGGCCAAGGCCGACATTCGCGCGCTTTCTCGCGAGCTTGGCCTGGGCTCTGTCGCCGAATTGCCCGCCCAGCCATGCCTGGCAAGCCGCGTCGAGACGGGAATAGCGATCGATGCCCGCGACCTCGCATTCATCGAGAAGGCCGAGCGGCATCTGGCTGACATTGCCGCCAGTGGCGTTACGTTGCGCTGCCGGATTACGCGGTCAGGCGTGGTTCTGGAACTCGGCGACGGCGTGTCCGCGCAGAAGCATCTGCTGGTCGAGATCACGCAGCGGCTTTGCGCCGAGGCAGGACGCGTCTTCGTGGGCGCCCGGCCCTACAGCCGCGGCGCGATGTTCATGCGCCCATGAACGACTTTCAACTCGACTGGCAACGCAGCAGGCGCACCGGAGTGCCGGAGGCGGTGCTATGTGAGTATAAGAGCCCGACCCAGGTGGCCGCCATCATCGTCGCTGCTTCCGAGAAAGGAGAGCGGCTGTTGTTCACGCGTCTCGACGAAAGCCATTTTCTGGCGCTCGATTTCGCCATTCGCAGTGCACTTGACTATGATCCACTGTCGCGCACTGCGGTGCTGGGCGGGTCCATGCCCGTTGCAAGCACAGGTGTGGGCATCGTGGCGGCGGGCACGTCGGATATGTCGGTCGCACGGGAAGCCGCCCGAGCGCTCTGCTTCAACGGCCATGACGCGCCTATCGTCGCCGATGTCGGTGTCGCCGGATTGTGGCGGCTTACTGAAAGGCTCGACGAAATCCGGATGTTTCGGGTTGTTATCGCTGTCGCCGGCATGGAAGGCGCGCTCTTCAGCGTGCTCGCCGGGCTGATCGCGGCGCCGTTGATCGCTGTACCGACATCTGTCGGCTACGGCGTGGCCGCCGGCGGATATGTGGCGCTCAACGCAGCGCTCGCGAGTTGCTCGCCGGGAGTTGTGGTGGTCAACATCGACAATGGCTTTGGCGCAGCGGCAGCCGCGGTGAAGATGCTTTCAATGCGTTGACGCACCAGCCTCGCTAAGCGCGATGCGCGCGTTCCGATATAGAGCAAACAATCGATTTTGCCGGTGCTAGAAAGGCGTGGCGCCAGCCAAACTGGTCTGCCCCGCCAAATCATCGGAGGTCCCCACGACAATGCAGTTCGACTTCTCCGAGCTGAAGCCGCTTGACCGGCACAAACTTCTATCCTCGACGATCACGCCACGGCCGATCGCATGGGTCACGACCGTCGCGTCGGACGGGGTGCGCAATGCAGCGCCATTCTCGTTCTTCAATGTCTTCAGCGAGGATCCCCCTGTCGTCGGTTTCAGCATCGTCGACCGGTCTGCAGGCGACAACAAGGACACAGGACGCAATATCCGGATGTCGGGCCAATTCGTCGTCAATCTGGTCGACGAGGATCGGCTGGACCAGATGAACATAACCGCCGCCGAGTTTGCGCCGGAAATCGATGAGTTTTCGCGGTCCGGGCTTGCAGAGGAAGCTTCAGTGACGATCGCCGCGCCGCGAATTGCCGAGAGCCCCGTCTCCATGGAGTGCGTGCTGCACAGCATTGTTCCTCTCGGGGTATCGCGCTCGCTCATCCTGGGAACGGTCCAGATGATGCATATACGCGACGACATGCTGATCGACCCGGTTCGCTTCCATGTCGATACACAAAAATTGCGCCTTGTCGCTAGGGCACAAGGAAACACCTATGTCCGCACGACAGACGCGTTTGAGTTGCCGAGAATCTCGGCGACGTGACAGGGCCGGCGGTTCGCAAGCCTGACGAAGTCGCAGCCCCTGTCTCTCAGTCAACATTGGCGCGCGCAACCGCAGCTATTTGAGCCCAAATCCCCGCGCCTTCAGGAAGTCCGTGAGCACGTGCCTGCCGGTCAGTGCAGCAACGTCCTTTATCCGCGCCGCGGTCTGTTCAGTCCAGTCGATGTTGCGCATGTTCTGTTCGGCCTGGAATTCCCGCATGCGTGCCTCGTAGGCCGCCATAAGCTCCGGGTCGATTTGGGTATACCGCTCGCGGTGGAGGATTATGCCTTGCGGCAGGCGCGGCTTGACGTCTGTTGCCACTGCCGGATCGGGGCGGCCGACTGTCATGCCGAACACGACCATCGATTCGTCGGGCAGTCCCAGTTCGTTGGCGACGGCCTGAGGGTCGTTACGCATCGCGCCTATGTAGCAGCAGCCGAGGCCGAGCGACTCGATTGCAACAGCGGCATTCTGCGCTGCGAACGCGGCGTCCGCGATGGCAAAGATGAATGCCTCGATGTAATCGAGTGCGACACCGGCATGTCCCCGCTCATCGCTGATCGCACGCAGGCGAGCCAGATCGGCGACGAAAACGAGCAGCAGCGGCGCGTCATGGATGTGCTTCTGGTCCGCGGCGTAGCCGGCCAGCCGCGCCTTGCGATCCTTGTCCTCGACCGCAATGACGCTCCAAGCTTGGAGGTTGGAAGTTGAAGCCGCCGACTGTGCGGCCGCCACGACGAGCTCAAGGGTATTTGCGGGAAGGGGCTGGTCGAGGTAGTAGCGCACCGACCGGTGCGACAGCATCACATCCAGCGTGCTGTTCCAAGTGACGTGGGACAATTCTTCGGCGAGAGCGGGATCACGGTAGCGCGTACCGACGCGTTCACGTGCCGCTGTACCGTCGGCGACGCTGTTTCGCTGCTTGCTGGTCATCTGATTGTTATCCATCTGGTTGTTTGGCTTGATCCGCCTGGGATTCTTGCCGAGGTCAAATAACGCCCTCGTGCTTGAACGAGCGGATCTGTGCTGTTGAGTGGCCGAGGAGTTCACCGAGGACATATTCGTTGTCTTCGCCGTAACAAGGCGCTCCGCGGTTGATCAATCCGCCTGCATGCGCGGGTGTGCGGCCAAGTTTGAACGGCACTTCGGCCACGGGCCACGTCCCGATCCTTGTCCCAGGCACTTCGGTCAGCCACTCCAACCTCCGCAACTGCGGATCGTGATCGCAGCGATCCTCCGCCGTCTGGCATACGCCAGCGGCCACGCCAGCTGCTTGCAAGCGGCTCATGCAGTCATAGGCCTCAACGCCCTCGGTCCACGTTCCAACCACCTTGTCCAGTGCATCCTGGTTGACAAGACGAGCCGCAATATTGGCGAAGCGTGGATCGGTTAGCCATTCAGGATGGCCCGCGGCATGGGCGAGCGCCGCCCATGACCGCTGGTCGCAGCACGAGATCGCGATCCAGCGATCCGCCCCCTGGCAACGATAGGCGCCATGCGGCGCGGCATTGCCATAAGGGGAGCGGTTGCCGGTACGCTGCCACACTCGCCCGTTTGCCGACCAATCAAGGATGGCCTGGCTGGCAAGGAAGATGCCCGCTTCGCATTGGGACGCATCGATATGCTGACCCTTGCCGGTGACCGAGCGGTAGTACAGCGCACCGAGGAGCGATTGGGCGAAGCCATAGGCCCCCATCCAGTCGAGATAGGAATAGCCCCACCCGGCAGGCATCGCCGGTTCGGCAAGACCGGACATCTCGTTCATCCCAGCAAACGAGGCAGCGATAGGCCCAACGGTGCGCAGTCGGCCATAGGTGCCGTAACTGCCCATGCCGGACTGCTGGACGTAGATGATATCGGGACGGATGCTGCGCAGGACGTCATACCCCAGGCCTAACCGATCGAGGACGCCCGGAGAGAAGCCTTCGGCGACGACGTCGGAGATTGCGATCAGCCGCTTGGCGATATCGATACCTTTCGGGTGGCGGATATTGAGCGAGAGCCCGCGCTTGCCCGTGTTCTTATTGTTGAACTGGCCGCCCATGTCGGGATCGCTGACGCCCGGCAGTGGGCCGGTCGCGGCCTCGCGCGCCGTGCGGCCGCCAACGGGTGCCATTGCGGCGAGGCGTGTGTCTGGGTTTTCCTTCCATTCGACCTTGATGCACTCGGCGCCAAGCGCAGCAGCAAAGCGCGTTCCGCCCGCCGAAGCAAGAAACCATGAGAAGTCAAAGATGCGGACGTTCTGCAAAGGAAAGGGACGATTGCGTGCTGAGAGCGCCGGTTTCAGGGTCGCCTCTGCCGCTACCTTTGGCGATGCCTGCCTTGAGGTGTTGCTCACTTCGCCCGTATGCTCACCGCGCAGCGGCGCGCGCTTGCCGGCCTGCCATCGTGTTTCCGAACTCAGCCATTTGCTTGTGGCATAATGGAAGCTGCGCCCAAGTTCAGGGTGATCGACCTTGGTGATGGCGCCGCGCTTCAGCCAATGCTCGTCTTGTGCATTCTCATGCGGCTTGCGCACCGGTGCCCAGAGCAATCCCGCTGCCTGAGCTTCTTGCCAGGGCGTCGCGTCATATGTG
>NZ_RZPW01001170.1:0-1251 GCF_003998455.1 Mesorhizobium sp. M7A.F.Ca.CA.001.08.2.1
GCTTACAGCATCTGGTATGGCCTGCTTCGCCGATATCGCATCGACCAGGTCGCACCGTTCGCGTTGCTGATGCCGATCATCGGCGTGATCATAGCCTTCCTCTTCCTGAACGAACGCCCTTCGCCCTCGGTACTGGCTGGAGGGGCGGTGATCCTGATCGGGCTCGGCCTTGTCGTGCGTGCGCCAACGAAGTCCGAACTGCAGGCCGCGTAAACAGCTGAAGCATCTTATTTCCACATTATTCGAAATTAGCTTGACGGTATGATCTGTCGGGTCTAATAGTATTTCCATGAAACTCGAAAAAGCTGCCTCTCAGCTCGAAGCGCTCGGCAACCCGACGCGGCTTCAGCTCTACCGCATCCTGGTCCGTGCTGGGGATGACGGCCTTCCGGTCGGCAGTGTCCAGGAGAAGCTCGAAATCCCTTCGTCGACGCTTTCGCATCATCTCAAGCGGCTCGTCGACACAGGTCTTGTGACCCAAGAGCGCCAGGCGACGACGCTGATCTGCCGCGCCAACTATCCCGGCATGAACGCGCTGATCGGCTATCTCGCCGACGAGTGCTGCGCCGACGCAAAGTGCGCGCCGGCGGTTAACGAAACCGTGGCATGACCTTTTTTTGCCTAGATAATTCGAAGATACCGGAAGGATGGAACAAATGGACATGATGGCAGACCTCCCCGTAGCAGTCATCGGCGCTGGCCCAGTCGGCTTGGCCGCCGCTGCGCATCTCGTCGAGCGCGGCATCCGCCCGGTTATCTTCGAACGCGGCGAAAGCGTCGGCGCGGCGCTTCTCGAATGGGGACACGTCCGGGTTTTCTCGCCCTGGGAATACAACGTCGACGCGGCGGCGCGGGCACTGCTCGATCGGTCTGGGTGGAAGGCTCCGGACTCGCGCGGACTGCCAACGGGCGGAGAGATCGTCCGCGACTATCTTGCTCCTCTCGCATCCCTCCCGGAGATCGCCCCCAGCCTGAAACTCGGGGCTACCGTCACTGCCGTAACCCGGCAAGGGCATGACAAAGTCTCGAACGATGGGCGCAAGCATTCGCCGTTCGTCGTTCGCTACGAGGACGCTTCCGGCGAGCACCGGGTTCTCGCCCGCGCCGTAATCGACGCGTCCGGAACGTGGTGGCGGCCGAATCCCATCGGCGTCGACGGGCTGGCGGTTCCTGGCGAAGGTAAGGCGTCGGGGCGCATCGCCTACGGCATTCCCGATGTGATCGGCAAAGCCAGGCGCGACTATGCGGGTA
>NZ_RZPW01001171.1:0-1245 GCF_003998455.1 Mesorhizobium sp. M7A.F.Ca.CA.001.08.2.1
GCGAGCCGCGGTCTGGTGGGCCCATGAATGCCTGAGCCACCTGGCCGACCTGTTGGATGAGACCGATCATCAGTTGCTCCCGCTGGTCCACAACTGGGTGGGCGAACCGGACAGTCTCCGCCACCAGGCGGCGCTCAGCACAGCCGGCGCGACGCCGCCAACAACGCCGGTCGGCTGGATTGCTCTGGCCGCGGGATGGCGTGACAATGGTTCGGCCAGGGCCGCGACGATGGCACCGGCGTTGCTGCCGTTTCCAGCCGCCCACGCAATCAATGCCGGGATTCTGGCCGGACTGGCGCGTGTCGCACTGGCTGACCGGTTCACCGTTCTTTCGGCATTTGTCGAAATGGGCATCCAGATGGCTGAGATCGAGGCCCTGAGCCAAGCAGCGGATGCGGATTAGAGCATTCGCCCGGCAGAAACCGATGGATGCCGTCATCATCCTGGCTTACTTACAGCCACCTTGCGCCCATTTTGCGAGCGCCACCTTGAAGCGCGTTCCAAGCGGATGTTGAAGCCGTAAGACAGACACGTCGTTGGCGGCGAAATTTTTCGACTGTTCACACAGCCGGGCCTCGTTCCATTCATGGCAACCGTCGCAGTGCTTTCCTTCCCATACCGACTTGTCGAGCCCCTCCACAGGACTGAAGCGTGGCTTGCCCTTGATCAGCTCCGCAATGCTCTTGCCGTCGATTTCCGGATCGCCGAAATCGACAGGATGGTCAAAAAAGATAGGCTCGTCGGAGGCAAGCCTTGGGATTTTCTGACGAAGCATATCGAGCGAAAGTTGGGCGTCGTCGGCGCCCGACGGGTTTGCCGCAACGTTTCGCCCATCCGAACCGGCTTCCGATTTCTGAGTGGTCGCCTCGCCGACGATCAGCGGTGCGTTGAGGTCGATCTTGTGCAGGACGACCTCAGTGGTCAGCGAGACATTGCTCCAGGGGCGCTGTTTGCCGGCGGTTACCTTGAAGACATCGGCGGTAACGCGGTTCATGGCTTCGGTGATGGAAACGTTTGTTTCGCCCATATGCGCCAGCAGCGCCGAAGCGAACGGCGAATGTTGGCCCGACCCGTCAAAGGCGACCTGATTGGGACTGGTGGCGAACGCGACAAGCGTGCCGGCGCCACCATTCTCGATGGGAATTTCGGCAAGGCCGCTTCTTGCTCCCTTCACGCCGGCGGTCTTTGCCAGCACTTCGGCAAGCGGATTGTCACGGCAAGCGTCGAGAAAAATCAACCTTATGC
>NZ_RZPW01001172.1:0-1244 GCF_003998455.1 Mesorhizobium sp. M7A.F.Ca.CA.001.08.2.1
CACCTACAGCGAGTACCAGGCCGGCTTCGATGCAAGCTGGGAGCTCGACCTGTTCGGCGCCAACCGGAGGGGCGTAGAGGCCGCGCGCTACGGGCTGAACGCCTCGCAGGAGGAACTGCGCTCGACGCTTCTCACCCTGGTCGGCGATGTCGCTTCCTATTATACCCAGGCGCGCGGCTACCAGGCCCGCATCGCGCTCGCCCGTCGTTCGGCCGCGTCGCAAAGACAGACCGCCGAACTTACCCGCACCATGGCGCAGGCGGGCACGGCGACCGCCGCCGATGTCGCCAAGGCGATGGGGCAGGCAGCGAGCACCGAAGCCGCCGTTCCGACGCTGGAGGCAAGTTATACGCAGGCCGTGCATCGTCTCGCGGTGTTGGCCGGCCGGCCGCCTGCCTCGCTCAACGAGCGGCTGAAGCGGGTCGCGCCCATTCCTGCACCGCGCCTGCCGATGCCCACCGGAATTCCCGCCGACCTCCTGCTATCGCGGCCCGATTTGCGCATGGCGGAGCGCCAATATGCGCAATATACCGCCAAGATCGGCCAGGCCGAAGCCGCCCGCTATCCCTCGGTCAGCCTGACGGGAGACATCAGCACGGCGGCGCTGAAGCTTGGCGATCTCGGCAAGAATTCGTCGATCGGCTGGTCGTTCGGGCCGACGCTCAGTGTGCCGCTGTTCAATGCCGGCCAATTGCAGGCGGCCGTCGAGTTCGCCAAGGCGCAACGCGATCAGTATTTCATCGCTTACCGGTCTTCGGTGCTGACGGCGCTCGAGGATGTCGAGAACGCGCTGGTGCTGTTGTCGCAGGAGCGCATCCGGATCGCCAAGCTCGCCTCGTCCGCGAAGTCCTATGGCGAGGCGGCAAGTCTCGAAGGCTCGCTCTACAAGGCCGGCGAGACAAGCCTCCTCGACGTGCTCGACGCCCAGCGCTCGCTCTATTCGGCCGAGGACTCGCTGCTGCAAAGCCGCGTCCTGCTGGCGACCAACTACATCGCCCTCAACAAGGCGCTCGGCGGCGGCTGGGATGGCGCGGTCGACAGCGCCAAGCCGGAGATCGTCGACGTCAAGGCCGGTCCACGGCTGGCGTCGAAGCCGGCCTCCTGAGGCGCTCTCAGGCAGCGGCGTCAATTCGGCAGACACGCCGCCATCGCCGATGCGGGGCGTGAAAATGCGGACTCCATGTTTGGCGATGGCGGGGTGATCGCATCGCTGTTATTGATGGTGCCCACACAGCACCTGTCTC
>NZ_RZPW01001173.1:0-1187 GCF_003998455.1 Mesorhizobium sp. M7A.F.Ca.CA.001.08.2.1
TCGGTCTCGATCTCGACGAAGGATACCGATGCGCCGGCGGCGTTGAGCGCATGCACGATCGAGCGGCTCTCCTCGGTCGGGAACAGCCAATCCGAGGTGAAGGACACCAGGCAGAAGCGGGTTTTCGTGCCGGCGAAAGCGTCGGCCAACCGGCCGCCATGGTCTGCGGCGAGGTCGAAATAGTCCATCGATCGCGTCATGTAGAGGTAGGAATTGGCGTCGAAGCGATCGACGAAGGTCATGCCCTGATGGCGCAGATAGCTTTCGATCTGGAAGTCGGCGTCGAAGCCGAAGGTCAGCGCTTCGCGATCCTGCAGATTGCGGCCGAACTTGCGGTGCAGGGCGGCTTCCGACAGGTAAGTGATGTGGGCGGCCATGCGCGCTACCGCCAGGCCCTTTTCCGGGCGTTTGCCGTGCTCGAAATATTTGCCGCCATGCCAGTCCGGATCGGCCATGACAGCCTGCCGGCCAACCTCATGAAAGGCGATGTTCTGCGAGGAATGGCGCGCGCCGGTGGCGATCGGCAGTGCCGAGAAGACGCGCTCCGGATAGCTCGACGCCCATTCCAGCACCTGCATGCCGCCCATCGAGCCGCCGAGCACGCAAAACAGTTTCTCGATGCCGAAATGGTCGATCAGCATCTGCTGCGCCCGCACCATGTCGCGGATGGTGATGATCGGCAGGTCAAGCCCATAGGGCTTGCCGGTGGCGGGATTGGTCGAGGCCGGGCCGGTGGACCCAAGGCAACCGCCGATGACGTTGGAGCAGATGACGAAGAAACGATTGGTGTCGATGATCTTGCCGGGCCCGATCAGCACTTCCCACCAGCCTGGCTTGCCGGTCACCGGATTGGTGCTGGCGACGTGCTGGTCTCCGGTCAGCGCATGGCAGACGAGGATGGCGTTGGAGCGGGCATCGTTCAGCGTGCCGTAGGTCTGGTAGGCGATCTGGAACGGTGACAGCAGCGTACCGGCGTCCAGCTTGAGCGGCTTGTCGGATCCAAAACGCAAAACCGGGCTCGACGGTTGGTCGACCTCGTTGTTGGTTTTGCGGGCACGCAGAACGGCCATGACATCCATCTCACACTTTGAGCCCACGCATCGCACTCGTCGAAAGTCGATGCCGATACGGGTGTCCGGCCGGCGCGGACAACAAAAAACCGGCATTGCGGTCGCAAAGCCGGTTAC
>NZ_RZPW01001174.1:0-1242 GCF_003998455.1 Mesorhizobium sp. M7A.F.Ca.CA.001.08.2.1
GATCGACGACGAGGCCGCCGCCGCGGTGCCCGACGGCGTTGACACGCCGGAAGTCGTCACCATGAAGGAAGACAAGGCGGCCGCCCTGCGGCGCTTCGTCGACGCCTTGCCGGAAGAGCATCGCGTCGTCATCGATCTTGCCTATTATCACGGGCAGTCGGTGAGCGAGATCAGCGAGGTGCTCGACATTCCGGTCGCCACCGTCAAGACCCGGATGTTCTACGCCCGCAAGAAACTCGGCGAGGCTCTCAAGGCCGCCGGTTACGACAGGGGGTGGCCATGAGCGCCGCTGAAAAGATGTCGCGCCGCGACGAAATGGAAACGCTGCTGCCGTTCTACCTGAACGGCTCGCTGGAAGGTTCCGACCTGGAAGCGGTCGAGGAATGGCTGGCCAGCGATCCGGCCGCACTTGCCGCCCTTGGCGAAGCTGAAGCCGAATTCTCCGGCGCCACGGCCGCCAACGAAGCAATCCGGCCGCCGGCCGATGCGCTCAGCCGCTTTGCCAAGGCACTCGACGCCGAGGCCGGGCCTGCGCGCAAGCCGGCAGGATCGTCCTGGCTGGCGCAGGCCTGGGGCCGCTTCATGGCGGTGCCGGTCGGCGTCGCCTGGGCGGCAGCCGCGGTTCTGCTGGCGCTGGTCATGGTGCAGTCGTTTGTCGAACCCGGCGGAAAGGGCAATGATTTCGAGATTGCCGGCGCGCAAGACGATCTGGCGAAAATGCCGTTCGCCCTGGTCAAGTTCAAGCCGGATGCGAAGATGTCGGACATTTCCGCCTTCCTCGGCAGCAACGAGCTGAAGATCGTCGGCGGACCGACCGCCGACGGCGTGTTCCGGCTTGGCATCCCGGCTGCCAACGCAGCCGACTACACCAGGCAAATCGGCCTTGTTGCCGCCCAGGCTTTCACGGAGACTGTGATCGAGGGAAGGAAACCGCTTGATGGCGGCTGAGGCGGTCATTCGATTTGCGGCAATGCTTGCGGCGGCGATGACAATCGTCGCCGTGCCCGCGTCGGCGCAGACCAAAGATCCCAATCCCGACCAGACGAAAATCGACTGCCGCGACAGGACCAATGCGGCAGGCGCCGACTGCGCCAAGGATGGCAGCGACACAGAGGGCGGATCGGATGCGGCGCAATCCGGCGCGGTGTTCCTGCCGGCCCTGATCGTCGACCTGTTTCCCAACCCGGCGGCGCCCCCGACCCCTGTGCCGACGCCACGGCCCGAACCGGCGACGCCGCCGGC
>NZ_RZPW01001175.1:0-1238 GCF_003998455.1 Mesorhizobium sp. M7A.F.Ca.CA.001.08.2.1
CGTCATAAGTGGCCTGCCGCCGGTAACGTCATCGGCAACGACATCCTTGCAGTCGGCAGAGGGGACCCTCGAACTCTTTGGCGGCAACGACCGGTTCGAGATGTCCTATGGGGATTTGTCGGGCGATCCGTTCGCCCCAAATGTCGACGCCAATCTCGACGCCGGGGCGGGCGATGACACCGTTATCATCCAGGCCGGCAGCATCCACGACATCGATCTTGGAGATGGTGTCGACAGTGTCGTGATATCCGGCAGCGGCACACAGGTCGGCAATGTGACCGGTGGCATCGGTGACGACCTGATATCGGTCGGTATCCTCGAGGTCGAGGAAGGCGTTTTTTTCAGCGAGCCAATCGTCGGTATCATCTCTGGGGGTGAGGGCGGTGATACCATTACCATAGGGGGAGGCAACGTCGAGGCCGTGGATGCCGGGGCCGGCGACGACCAGGTCAGCATCGGCGGCAATACCGCAATCGAATTGGATATCGATGGAGAGGCCGGCAACGACACAATAACGGTCAGTGGCAACGCCACCATAGGCGGCAGCATTTTCGGCAACGATGGCAACGACACCGTCAACATCGACGGTGGAACCGTCGGCACAACCATATCGCCGGGCATCGTTGATCTTGCGGGCGGCGCCGACATTTTCAACATGACCGCGGGCCATGTGACCGGCTCGGTGTTCGGCGAAGGCGGCGGCAACACCTATACCGTCAGCGGCGGCACGGTCGACGGCTCGATCTATGCCGGCAGCCAGGACGACAGCGTATCGATCTCGGGCAACGCCAGTGTCGGCATCGACCCAGGTGAGGGTGGGGAGGGCACAGATTCTGTCGGGCTGGAGGATGGTGACGACACCTTCGACATGACCGGCGGCACTCTTGCGGGTGCGGTAAGCGGTGGTGCCGGCAATGATGTTATTACGCTGCGCGGCGGCACCATAAACAGTTTTCTGGAAGGCAACGACGGCAACGATCAGATATTGGTCTCCGGCGGCGTGCTTGCGGGAGAGGTCACCGGCGATGTCGGTGACGATCTGATTGTCATCAGCGGCGGCGCCATCGGATCCAGCGTTTCCGGCGGCGCCGGCTTCGACAATGTCTCGGTCACCGGCGGCACCATCACGGGCGGCATAGACGCCGAGCATGTCCATCTGTCGGGCGGCACGATCGGCGGTAACATTACCGGTCTTGGTCCCGACACGCTCGTGATCGACGGCATCGGTGCGGTTGACC
>NZ_RZPW01001176.1:0-1237 GCF_003998455.1 Mesorhizobium sp. M7A.F.Ca.CA.001.08.2.1
GTATTGGCCATTACCGCCCAGTTCGTCAGCCTGGTCTCTTCGCGATCCGGCTCGATCGGATAATAGACGAACTTGGCGAAATTGCCGCCGGCAACCGCCATGGTGCGCCCGTCGCGCCAGACCGGCCACGGCGTGGCGCCGCGCCACAGCATCGTGCCGTTCCAGATCGGCGGCCCTTCTTCGGGATAGAGCACGGCCCTGACGGCGGAATGGATCCCGTCGGCGCCTATGAGCAGGTCGCCATGGGCCTCGCCACGCGAGCCGTCATGCCGGCGGAAATGCGCCACGACCTCGCCCTCGTTCTGTTCGAAGGCATCGACACGGCTTGCCGTGCTGATGACGTCGCCGCCAAGCCTGTTCACCACGGCCCGGTGAATCAGCCCCAGCAGCCTGCCGCGATGAATGCTGATTTGCGGAACCTCATAGCCGGCATCGATGCCCCGCAATTCCTGCCATACGATCTGGCCGAAGCGGTTGGTGTAGACAAGCTCGCGTGTCCTCACCCCCTCCGCGTCGAGCGCCGGCATCAGCCCAAGCCCGGCCAGCGCCTTGACAGCGTGAGGCAGCATGTTGATGCCGACGCCAAGTTCGCGGATGTCGTCGGCCCGCTCGAAAAGTTCGACCTCGATGCCTGCCTCATGCAGGAACAGAGCAGTGGTGAGGCCGCCGATACCGGCCCCGGCGATCAATGCTTTCATCAGTCACTCCCTTGCCGTGAAAAGTCCCCCCGAGCCGGTCAGATGCCCGTCGACTCGCGACGTCACGGCGATGCGCGTGGCCGGGGATATCCGAGTTGCATGGCGACGAAGTCTGCCGTGCGGGCACCATGGCGGGCAGCGATGGCGCGCAGCGTTTCGTCCAGGACTTTTGGCGGTCTCCAGATGGCTTGACGACGAGGCTACCGGCGTTAGGTTTCGTCCGAAATGACATAAATCGGGCGAATACTGCCATGCGCAGGCACGTTGCCGTCGTCGTTCACCCCGGTTTCCAGCTTCTGGATGCGGCCGGGCCGACAACCGTCTTCGAGATTGCGGAGCGCTGCCGCCCGGACAGCTATGAGTTGGTTTTGCTGTCGCCCGGCGGCGGCGGCGTTGAAAGCTCCTCTGGCCTGAAGCTTCTCACCAGACCTCTGCGCGACGGCCCTTTCGACACCGTCATCGTATCGGGCGGCGAAATCATCCGTTCCATCGAGGCGATGGAAGAGATCGTCGCCTGGTTGAGGCGGGTGCCGGCGCGG
>NZ_RZPW01001177.1:0-1235 GCF_003998455.1 Mesorhizobium sp. M7A.F.Ca.CA.001.08.2.1
GGGTGGAACAGGGGTGGGACGGCCTAGCTGGTATTGAGGCTGCTGCCCCCTCACCCGGATTGCCATCCGGGAAAAGCAATTCGGGGCAATCCGACCTCTCCCCGAGGGCAGAGGTCGGAGCCGGAACCGAGGAAAGATCACTGCCCCGGCGGAATCAGCCTGAAATCCGGCAGCTCACGCAAAACCAGTTCAGGTCCTGCCGGCGAATAGACGACGAACAGCTGCATCGGCCCGTCGCCGGTGTTGAGCGTCGAATGAAAGCGGCTTTCCGGCACGTAGATGGTGCAGCCGGGGCCGACCTTCTCGACCATCGGATTGCCCTTCTCGTCCTCGACCATCTGTTCGCCATGGCCTGAGATGACGAAGATGATTTCTTCCGCGCCCGGATGGTTGTGGCGCGTGTGGCCCTTGCCGGAAGGCAGGTCGACGACGCCGCCGGAAAAGCGGGTTGCGCCATTCACTTCGGGCGCCACCGTCAGCGCCAATTTTCCCCAGTCGAAGCCGAAGGCGCTGACGTCCTTCGGGTACACGAACACTTTGCTCTTGTCGGTCATCTCACTCATCCCTTCTTTTTCTTGAATGTGGTCTTCTGGCCGCCGAGCGCGACGGCCTTGAAATCGGCCGTCTGCTTGGCGATCGCGGCTTCCGCCGGCAGCCGTTCCATCGAGCTGGCGCCATAGAAGCCGTGCAGGCCCTTGGCCTGGGAGAGAATGTAACGGGCGTCGTCGGGCATCGAAATCGGGCCGCCATGGCAAAGCAGGATGACATCCTTGCGCACCGAGCGCGCGGCATTGGCGATGGCGTCGATCTCCTGAATGCAGTCGTCGAGCGACTTGGCTGACGTGGCGCCGATCGAGCCGCCTGTCGTCACACCCATATGGGCGACGACGATGTCGGCACCGGCCTTGGTCATGGCGCGGGCCTCATCCGGGTTGAAGACGTAGGGCGTGGTCAAGAGGTCGAGCTTGTGCGCCTCGGCGATCATGTCGACCTCGAGGCCGAAGCCCATGCCGGTCTCCTCGAAGCTCTGCCGCATGCTGCCGTCGAACAGGCCGATGGTGGGAAAATTCTGCACGCCGGAAAAGCCCATCGTCTTCAGCTCTGCCAATAGCAGCGGCATGATGACGAACGGGTCGGTGCCGTTGACGCCGGCCAGCACCGGCGTGTGTCTGACCACCGGCAACACCTCATAGGCCATTTCCTTGACGCTCTCGTTGGCGTTGCCATAGGCGAGC
>NZ_RZPW01001178.1:0-1218 GCF_003998455.1 Mesorhizobium sp. M7A.F.Ca.CA.001.08.2.1
GCGCGGAACGGTGGATATCCATTCGCCGTTGTCGCCGACGGGGCCAAGCAGCTTGCGCAGCTGCGCGATCTGGACGGTGAGATTGCCTTCCTCGACGGCCGTGCCCGGCCACGCGGCGTCCATCAGCTCGGCTTTTCCGAGGATTTCGCCGGGCCGCCCGACGAGTGCCGCAAGCAGGCTCAGCCCGCGATAGCCGACGGCAACGGGGACATCGTTCCGAAGCAGCGTTCCCGCACGCGGATCAAGCACGAACGGACCAAAGGCAAAACGCGATCCCTGCATAGGCGCATCTATAGGGCCGCTCTGGCTCGTTTGGAAGTTTTGGGAACTATTTGGGAGGGCTTAATTACGGCGCCGTCCGTATCGCGCAGAATTCAACCTCATCGAGAGCCCCAGGCCCTCAAACCATATGGAGGTTGCCATGACCAATACCCTCACTTGTGCAGCGCGGCCGGGAACGCCCGTGCGGCCGGCATCGCGCCGGCTCCTGAAGACCCTGCGAAGCATCATCGCGAGCTGGCACGATCGGACCTGGCGCGAGCGCATACGCTTTCGCTGGCAGCTCAGGCAAATGTCGAAGGACAATCCGCATCTGATCGACGATATCGGCCTGACGATACAGCAGGTCGAGGGAGAGATCGCCAAGTCCTTCTGGGAACGATAGAGCGAAATGCCGCAAATCGCGTCGACCGTCAGCGCACCGCCTCGCGAGGGGCGCCGGCCAGGCGGGTGGCGATCAGCTTGTCGATGCGGCGGCCGTCGAGATCGACCACCTCGAAGCGCCAGCCCTGCGCGTCGACGCATTCGCCAGTCGCCGGCAGATGGTGCATATGCGACAGCACATAGCCGGCGACGGTTTCGTAATCGCGGTTTTCCGGCAGGTCGATGCCGAGAATGTCGGCCATCTCGTCGGCCTGCATGTAGCCGGCGAGCAGCCACGAGCCGTCCTCGCGCTTGACCGCGTTTTCCTCGTCGCCGGCGTCGGTGTCGGCGCGGAACACGCCGGTGATGGCTTCCAGAATGTCGGCCGGGGTGACGATGCCTTCGAAATGGCCGTATTCGTCATGCACCAGCGCCATCGGCACGTCGGATTCCTTTAGCTTCTGCAGCACATCGAGCGCGTCGGCCTGGTCGTAGACGATGGGGGCTGCGCGCACATGCCTGCGCGGATCGAGCACGCGGCCGGCAAGCAGTGCGGCCAGCACATCACGCGTCTGG
>NZ_RZPW01001179.1:0-1218 GCF_003998455.1 Mesorhizobium sp. M7A.F.Ca.CA.001.08.2.1
GGCGGGACCGAGCCCTCGACCTGCCGCGACAGCACGTCCAGCGTGGCGCCCGCTTCACGCTGCTCATGCGTTTCGCCGACGCAAATGATGGCAACAAGCCCGGCACGCCATGCGGCGGATGCCTTGGCCTGGACAGTGGCGTCATCCTCGCCGCGTTGCTCGCGGCATTCGGAATGGCCGACGATGACATGGCTCGCACCGGCATCCCTGAGCATTTCCGCCGAGATGCAGCCGGTGTAGGCGCCGCTCTCCTTGGTGTGGCAATCTTCGCCGCCGGCATGCACCGGCGTGCGCGACAGGATCTCGGCGGCGTGGGCAAGCAGGGTTGCGGGAACGCAAACCAGCGCTTCGGTCTCCGCGTCAAGCCCACTCATGAAGCCGTTGCCGATCATCCTGAGCTCGTTGAGGGAGGCGCTGGTGCCGTTCATTTTCCAGTTGCCGGCGACGAGCGGGCGAATTCCTGGCGTCATGGGTTTGCTTCTCCGGATGATATCGGGGCTCTGGCCCTCACTACCAAAATCAGGCCACAAAGCAATCGACAGTGGGCCGGAAGGGCGCTATTGCGCTTGTTTCAGACTCGGCGCATGCGAAAATGCGCATAAATCGGAAGTAAAAATGCTTGGTATATTGAGAAGCGCGGCAGGCACCTGGGTCGCGAAGGGGCTGTTGGTGCTGCTGGTGCTCAGCTTTTTGGTCTGGGGCGTTTCCGGACGGCTGATGGGCGGTTTGGCCGGCCATGATTCGGTGATAACCGCTGGCGGCACCAAAGTGTCGATCAACGAATACCGTCTCGCCTATGATCGCCAGCTCGCCGTCATGTCGCAGCAGTTCGGCCAACGTCTCAGCCACGAACAGGCAAAGGCGCTCGGTGTCGATAACCAGGTGTTGGCGCAGCTCGTCTCGGGTGCCGTTCTCGATGAACAGGCCCGCAAGCTGGGCCTCGGACTTTCCAAGGATCGGCTGGCCGAGCTGACACGCGAAGACCCGGCCTTCAAAGGCCCGGGCGGCCAGTTCGATCGCAGAACGTTCGAATATATGCTGCAGCAGATTGGCATGCGACCCGAGGACTATTTGAAGAACCGTGCTCAGGTGGCGGTGCGCCAGCAGATTGTCGAGGCGGTCTCGGACGGCCTCAAGGCTCCGGACACTTTCTTCAAGGCAGTTGCGCTCTATCGCGGCGAAGACCGCACCATCGACTATTTGACGCTGCCCAAGGCC
>NZ_RZPW01000117.1:0-11082 GCF_003998455.1 Mesorhizobium sp. M7A.F.Ca.CA.001.08.2.1
GCGCAAGACCGTTACCGAAAGCGACAACATGCTGTTTTCGGTGATGACGCTGAACCCGCAGCCGCTGCACATCGACTTCGATTTCGCCGCCAGGAGCGAATGGGGCAAGCCGCTGGTCAATTCGCTGTTCACGCTCGGGCTGATGATCGGCATTTCGGTCAATGACATCACCGTCGGCACCACGGTGGCCAATCTCGGCATGAAGGAAACCGTGTTTCCACATCCGGTCTTCCATGGCGATACCGTTCGCGTCGAGACGACAGTCATTTCGGTGCGCGAGTCCAGGTCGAAGCCCGATCGCGGCATCGTCGAATTCGAGCATCGCGCCTACAACCAGCATGGCGATCTCGTCGCCAAATGCACCAGGCAAGCGATGATGCTGAAGAAGGCGGCCTGATCATGCGCTCGCTGCTGTTCGTCCCCGGTGATTCCGAGAGGAAGCTGGAAAGGGGTTTTGGTGCCGGCGCCGACGTGGTCATCGTCGACCTCGAGGATTCCGTGGCGCCGCACAACAAGGCGCTGGCGCGCGGCGTAGCGGCGCGCTTCATCCTGGAACGCAGGGCACAAACGACTTCCGCCATCTATGTCAGGGTCAATGACCTCGCGACCGGGCTGACGGATGACGATCTGGCGGCGCTGGTTCCGGCGAAACCCGACGGCATCATGCTGCCCAAGTCGAACGGCGGCCAGGATGTGCAGCACCTGTCGGCAAAACTCAGGGTGCGCGAGGCCGAAAAAGGCCTGGCCGACGGCGCGATCAAGATCCTGCCGATCATCACCGAAACGCCGGCAGGCGTGCTGGCGGCGGCAACCTATGCCGGGACCAGCGCGCGGCTTGCCGGGCTCACCTGGGGCGCGGAAGACCTGTCGGCGGCGCTCGGCGCGCGCAGCGCCCGCGACGAGCATGGCCGCTACACGGACGTGTTCCGTCACGCTCGCACCATGACCATACTCGCCGCCGGTGCGGCGGAGGTCGCGGCGATCGACACCGTCTTCCCGAATTTTCGCGACATGGCGGCCTTCGCCGCGGAGTGCGCCGAGGCCGAACGCGATGGCTTCACCGGCAAGATGGCGATCCACCCCGATCAGGTGCCGGTCATCAACGCAGCCTTCACGCCGTCGGCCGAGGCGGTGAGACAATCGGCGGCAATCGTTGCTGCGTTCGCGGCAGCGGGAAGCCCCGGCGTCGTCGCTATCGACGGCAAGATGTTCGACCGCCCGCACCTGCGGCTGGCCGAGCGGCTTCTGGCGCGGGCAAAGGCGGCAGGTGTTTCCGCCTGAGCGCCTGCTACCAAACCAATGGAATCAGGCGGTAACGGACCCGGGCCACATAGTCGTCATAGCCGCGCAGACCGGCGCGAAGCGTTTTCTCTTCGATGAAGGTGCGGATGGCCAAGAGAACGACGAGCACGAGCACCGACGCCAGCCCCCACCAGGAACCAAGCAGAAGTGCCGTGCCGGCGAAGAAGAGGATGGCGCCGGCATACATCGGATGGCGGACGTAGCTGTAAGGCCCGGTGGAGATCACACGTTGTCCGCGTTCGTCCTGGATCTTGACCACGGGCGCCGCAAAACTGTTCTCCAGCATCGTCAGATAGCAGATCCAGATTCCGAGCAGCAGGACCAGTGCGCCGACCACCTGCACCCAGACGGGAACCGCCGACCAGCCGAAACGAACGTCGAATCCCATGAATATCTGAGAACCAAAGATGACGAGCAGAAGTATGGACAGCAGCACCTTGTCGGCCGCGTCTTGATTCTTCTGGATGGGAGAGCTCAGCCGCTCATTCATCAGGCCGGGATCGCGCCTCGCCAGCGCCACGCCCAAGGTGAGACTGAGGCCCACCATCCCCACCAGATAGACCCAGGCCCCCGGCCAATGCAGCGTGCCGGCCGACAGGAAGAGCAAGGCGCCCATAGCGACGAACCAGACGAATGTCTGAAGAACCAATTTCGCGATCATGATCGACCTGCCTTGATATCCGCTGATGATTGGTATTTTAGACCATTGGTCTACCATACAGACCGCTGGTCTATAGTTCAAGCGAACCTTCGACCCGAGGCTCCGAACTCCAGCTTAACAAAAGGCTTGCAGCAGTCGGTTGTGTTGGCCGCTTTTGCCGGGCAGCCTCCGTGATAGGAATTTTTTCTTGACTCGGTGATCTCAGCTATGGTACATTTTTGCCCATGGTGCTGATTTGCGCCAGTGGCCCGCCGCACAGGCGGGTTTTTCGTTTGATGCTCCGTCAGCCAACGCGCAAGCGGAGGCTCCGAAGGGACCCGTTAACCCGAAATTCGTTGCCCTGGCTGCCGACGTCGGGACTGGACGGGAGCAGCCATCACGTGCAGAAAGTTCGTCATGCCCCGTGTCATCAAGCATCCAGAACTCAGGCGAGAAGAACTTCTGGACCATGCCCAGGCCCTGTTCCTGACCCAGGGCTATGACAAAGCGAGCCTCAATGACGTGATTGCGTCCGCCGGCATCTCGAAGGGTGCTTTCTATCATTACTTCCCCTCCAAGGAGGCTCTCCTGGAGGCATTGGCCGATCGCTTTGCAAGACAGGCACTGGCTGGGGTCCAGGACATACTCCACGATCCCGGCCTCGACCCGCTTGGCCGCCTGAATGGCCTGCTCAGCCAGTCGCGGCGGGCCAAGATCGAAACCGCGCCGGAAGCTTGGGCTCTTTTCGAGACGATGTTCCGGCCTGAGAATCTGGTGCTTTTCCACCGTATCAATCTGGCCGCCAGCGCGTCGTTTTCACCGCTGCTGGTCAAGGTCATCAGGCAAGGAATCGAAGACGGCACTTTCAGGACCTTCGATCCGGAAGGTGTCGCCGACATCGTCATGCAATTCGGCATGGCCACGCGTGATGTCGTGGCCAAGGCCATTGCCGGCGGCAGCGACGCCGACATGGAGGCCGCGATCGAAGTCCTGGAGAAACGCGTCAGGCTCTACGAGATCGCCCTCGACCGCATACTGGGCCTGCCCGATGGAAGCATTCGGATCGGCGAGCCCGGCTATGTGCGCACCGTCATGACCGCCAGGCGGCGAACGAGTGCCGGCAAGGCGCGGTAACTGGCCGAGCCTTGGTATCTAGTCCTTGTCCCAGCGTGGCCGGCGCATCGAAAACACCTCGTCGACGCTGGCATAGTCCATATAGCCGAGACGAGCGACATTGCCGGCCTTGGTGATGTCGAACAGGCCGTCCGTCAGGAAGGCGTCGTCGATATGCACGCCGACCACTTCACCGGCGACGATGACGGCACTTGTCGGCGACCCGTCCAGGGCCTTTGGCCGAAAAACTTCAGTCACCCGGCATTCGAGCGCGGCCGGCGCTGCCGCCACGCGCGGCGGGGCGACCAGCCGCGACGGCGCCATGGCAAGATCGGCATAGACGAACTCATTGACGCCGCGCGGAGCATTGACTGACGTGCGGTTCATCTTCTCCGCGAGATCGCGGCTGACCAGATTGGCGACGAACTCGCCGGTTTCCTGGGCGAAGGAGGCGCTGTCCTTCTCGCCTTCGGAGGAGAACCAGACGATGAAAGGCCGCGTCGAAACGGCATTGAAGAAGGAATATGGCGCGAGGTTGATCTCACCAGCCCTGTTCAGTGTCGAAATCCAGCCGATCGGACGCGGCGCCACGATCGCCTTCGAAGGGTCGTGCGGCAGGCCGTGGCCCTTTGAAGGCTCGTAGAACATTCAGCCGACCCACGGCCCCGAATAGTCACTGTACAGCTTTGCCGGATCGGGCCGGGGCCGCTCCGGCGCCGGGCCGGCATAGGAGCCGATATGGATGAAGCCGATGACCCGCTCCTGCGGCGCCAGCCCCAGCAGTGCCCTGCCCTCCGGCACATCCGAATACCAGTTGCTGATCATGTTGGTGCCAAAGCCCAGCGCGTTGGCTGATATCATCAGGTTCATCGCCGCCATGCCGCCCGACAGGAACATTTCCCATTGCGGGATTTTTGGATTCTCCCTGGGGACAGATACGACGCCGATCACCAGCGGTGCGCGCGAGAACCGCGCCAGTTCCTGATTGCGGCGGCCCTCCGTCAATGGGCCCTCCCGCTGCTCGGCAAGTGCTGCCAGTTGCCTGCCGATCTCGACGCGGGCGTCGCCACGGTAGAGGATGAAGCGCCAGGGCTCCAACCGGCCATGATCGGGCACCCGGGAGGCAGCAGTGATCATTGTCGCGATCTCCGCATCGCTCGGCGCCGGCTCCTTCAGATCTGGAATCGGTGCGGAGTTTCGGGTCAGCAGGAAGTCGATGATCGGCGACGCCATGGGCGCAAGTCTCCTGGACATTCTGAGCTGAAGCGCACCATCGGGGATTCGGGCGGCTCGGGCATTGGCGCGGGATACGCCGGACGGAAGAGTCGTATCGGTCGGACTCTTAAGCCTTGAAATTGCCACCGCCATGGGCTTCAACGCAAGGCATGTTTGAGGGGACTGTCCGTCTTTTCCTGATCTGGCTCGGCGCCCTGCTGTTCATGGCGCCGGTTTCGTTCGCCATGGCGCAGAATGTCGACGGTGTCAGCGACCTGAAGCTTCCGGGAATTTCGAGCTACGCGACGCCGAAAGGCGAGACGTCACTGGCGCTGAGCGGCGGCGGTGCCATCACACTCTCTGCCCAGTTGACCGACAAGGGTTCCGACATCACGCGCGGTATCGTCTGGCGGGTCTTCAAGCCGGAAGCCGTCAACGGCAAATTGCCGATGGTCGCCTCCTCGCATGGCGGCACCGCCGTCTTCCAGCTCGAACCCGGCAGCTATCTGGTTCACGCCTCCTACGGCCGGGCCGGCGCCACCAAACGCATCACTGTCGGCAAGGACGCCAAGCGCGAAAGCCTCGTGCTCGATGCCGGCGGCCTCAAGCTCGACGCCGTGCTGTCCGGCGGCGTGCGCATTCCACCGAAGAAGCTGCGCTTTTCGATCTACGAGGGCACTGCCGAGGCCAATGGCGACCGCGCGCTGATCATTCCCGATGTCGAGCCCAACAGCGTCGTGCGGCTCAACGCCGGCATCTACCATGTCGTCTCGACCTATGGCGCGGTCAATGCGGTCATTCGCTCCGACATCCGCGTCGAGGCCGGCAAGCTGACCGAAGCCACCGTCGAGCATCACGCCGCCGAGATCACGATGAAGTTGGTGCGCGAAACCGGTGGCGAGGCGATCGCCGACACGTCCTGGTCACTGCTCAACGAGTCCGGCGATCCGATCAAGGAAACCGTCGGCGCTTTCGCCTCGATGGTGCTGGCCGAGGGCGACTACACCATCATCGCCAAGAACCGCGACCGCATCTACCAGAAGGATTTTACGGTCGTGGCCGGGCAGAACCAGGAAATCGAGGTTCTGGCCACCGAGGCCGCGGCGATGGATCCTGAAGAAGGCGCGGATTAACCTTCGTTTTAAGGATCAAGCCGCCAGTTCGGTCCGCGCCGGCAGGAACGGGATCCGGCGGCGTGGCAAAGCTGGCGCCAGGTCGAACACGCCGCGATAGAGGCGGTCGAGCAAGGCCTTGCGGTCGCGCAACGGCTCCAGTTCGCTCCAGCTCAGCACATCGCCGACGCGCACGTCGATCGCCTTGCCCGACAGCCGCGCGAATTCGTGGATGAGCAGCGACGTGCGCAGCGTCAGCGAGGCCTTGCCGACGAACTTGGCCACCCGGCCGTCGCGCTCGGCCATGTTCATCGGCCCGCTGACAAGATGGAACAGCCTGCCGTTCTGCCCGGAAAAATGCATCGGGATGACCGACGCCCTGGCGTCCTGGACGAGGCGGGCCGGAAACATCTTCCACGGCAGATCGCGCGCCCGGCCAAAACCCTTTGGCGCGGTGGCGACACCGCCGGCCGGAAAGACCACGATGGTGACGCCCTCCTTCAGCAACCGCACCGCTTCATGGCGCACGGCCATGTTGTTCTTCAGCGCATCCTTGGTCTCCGAAAAGTCGATCGGCAGCGAATAAGGCTCCATCTCGCGGATCTTGAGCAGATCCTTGTGGATCATCACCCGGAACGGACGGCCGAGCTGCTCGGCCAGCGACAGCACGGCGATACCGTCGCCGATGCCGAACGGATGATTGGCGACGATCACCAGCGGCGTGTCCGGCAATTGCGCGGGTGGCCACTGATCAGCGGTCCGCACCCCCACATCGATCAGGTCGAGCATGCGGCTGAACACGCGTTCGCCGGTCGGCACGACCTGGCGGCGCCAGAAATCATAGAGCGCGGTATAGCGGTCGCGGCCCGACAGGCCTTCGACCGAGTGAATGAACCAGCGCGCCAGCGCCGGCTGGCGCGGATTGGCATAGGAAAGCTCGGGAAAAGGTCGTTCGCGCAATTTCAACTTGAGCATAGGGGCTCGTTACAAGGTCGGCGTGACAGGGATATGAAAATGGCGGTGGATCGCTCCACCGCCATTTGGTCGAAACTATGCCAATCAGGCCGCGCGTTTGCGCCGGCGGTCGGGTGTAACAGCTTCCTCGGTCAGTTGCGCGATCGCCTGGTCAAGGCCAAGCGATTCCTGGTCGCGCGAGCCCAGTCGGCGCATGTTGACCGTCTGCTCTTCCGCTTCGCGCTTGCCGCAGACGAGGATGACCGGAACCTTGGCCAGGCTGTGCTCGCGGACCTTGTAGTTGATCTTCTCGTTGCGCAGATCCGCTTCCGCCAACAGCCCAGCGGCCTTGAGCTTTGTCACCACCTCGGTCGCATAGTCGTCGGCATCCGACGTGATCGTCGCCACCACCACTTGCAGCGGCGCGAACCACAGCGGGAAATGGCCGGAATAGTTCTCGATCAGGATGCCGAGGAAGCGCTCCATCGAGCCGCAGATGGCGCGGTGAACCATGACAGGCTGCTTCTTCTCGGAATCCGAGCCGATATAGAAGGCGCCAAACCGCTCCGGCAGGTTGAAATCGACCTGCGTCGTGCCGCACTGCCATTCGCGGCCGATGGCATCCTTCAGCACATATTCGAATTTCGGCCCGTAGAAGGCGCCCTCACCCGGATTGATCGAAGTCTTGATGCGATTGCCGGACCGTGTCCTGATCGTCTCCAGCACGCCGCCCATGATCGCCTCGGCGTGATCCCACGCCTCGTCGGTACCGACGCGTTTGTCCGGCCGCGTCGAGAGCTTGACGCTGATTTCGTCGAAACCGAAATCAGCATAGGTCGACAGGACCAGATCGTTGATGCGCAGGCATTCCGCCGCCAATTGCTCCTCGGTGCAGAAGATGTGCGCATCGTCTTGCGTAAAACCGCGCACGCGCATCAGCCCGTGCAGCGCGCCGGATGGTTCGTAACGGTGGACGTTGCCGAATTCCGCAAGTTTGACAGGCAGATCGCGATAAGACTTCAACCCATGCTTGAAAATCTGCACATGGCCCGGGCAGTTCATCGGCTTCAGAGCGAAAACCCGGTCGTCATCGGTATCGTCGCCGGCCACCGTCACCTTGAACATGGCGTCGCGATACCATCCCCAATGGCCTGACGTCTCCCACAGGCTCTTGTCGAGAACCTGCGGCGCGTTGACCTCCTGATAGCCCTGCTCGTCGAGGCGGCGGCGCATGTAGTTGACCAGGTTCTGGAACATCTTCCAGCCCTTGGCGTGCCAGAAGACGACGCCAGGCCCCTCTTCCTGGAAATGGAACAGGTCCATCTCGCGGCCGATCTTCCTGTGGTCGCGCTTCTCGGCCTCCTCCAGCATCGTCTGATAGGCTTCGAGCTGCGCCTGATCAGCCCAGGCCGTGCCGTAGATGCGGGTCAGCATCGGATTGTTCGAATCGCCGCGCCAATAGGCGCCGGCCACCTTCATCAGTTTGAAGGCGTTGCCGATCTGCCCCGTCGAGGCCATGTGCGGGCCACGGCAAAGATCGAACCAGTCGCCCTGCGCGTAGATCTTGAGATCCTGATCCTCGGGAATGGCGTCGATCAGTTCCAGCTTGTAGCGTTCGCCCTTGTCGGCAAACACTTTCTTCGCCTTGTCGCGCGACCAGACTTCCTTGGTGAACGGCTTGTTGCGCGAAATGATCTCGCGCATCTTCTTCTCGATCACGGGAAAATCGTCAGGCGTGAACGGCTCGTTGCGGGCGAAGTCGTAGTAAAACCCGTTCTCGATCACCGGCCCGATGGTCACCTGCGTTCCCGGCCACAATTCCTGCACGGCTTCCGCCAACACATGTGCGGCGTCGTGACGGATCAGTTCGAGTGCGCGCGGGTCGTCGCGGGTGACGATCTCGACCTTGCCGGATTTGCCAAGCGGATCGCTGAGATCGCGGACGGTGCCGTCGATCGCATAGGCGACCGCCTTCTTGGCCAGCGATTTTGAGATCGATTCGGCGAGGCCCGCACCGGTCATCGCCGCGTCGTATTCGCGGACGGAGCCATCGGGAAATGTCAGGGAAACGGAATTCAGCATGTATATCTCCTATCCAGTCCCGCAAACGAGCGCGGGTGGTTGAAATGCATGTCGCCCAAAAGTGTGTGGACGGTTTTGGGGTTACGACATGCAAAGAGTAGGCCGGATGCGTCCGGCAGCGGCTGTCTTTTATGGACAGATTCCGCCGCCGTAAAGCCCGGCTCAAATGTCAGACTTCATTTGATGAGCAGCGGCAGGTCCTTCAGGAACGCGGCTCGGGTCTTGAGGCCTTTGGGCATATCGGTCCGATCGGTGTCGACGACAAGGCGCGCAAAGACGATCTGGCGGCCATCCTTGTTCGCCCAGCCGACGAACCACCCAAGCGAGCGCTTATCCTGAACCTTGTCGGCATCGTTGCGCAGCCTAGTGCTTCCGGTCTTGCCCTGCACCGTCCAGCCTCCGGCCTGGAAGGTCGGGATGATGGCTGATGTCATGTCGTAGGCCCTGGCCGAGACAGGCAGCTTGCGGGCCAGCAGCTTGCGCAGGAAATCGACCTGCTCGACCGGCGTGATCTTGAGCGAGGAGTTTATCCAGGATTGGGTCAAACCATCATTCTTGCCGGGATTGCCGGAAACATCGGCATTGCCGTAGCCGAATTTGGAGACATAGCCAGCCAATTTTTCCGGCCCGAGCCGACTGGTGATTTCACGGGAGAACCAGACGATCGAATCCCGTTCCCAGATCACCGGATCGACGGTCTTCTGGTCCCGCTTCACCGCCTTGAACTCCGGCTTGTAGTCCCACGCCGGCGTATGCTCGTCGCTCAGGATCCCGCTGTCATAGCCGATCAGCGACAGCGGCACCTTGAACGTCGAGGCCGGGCTGAACCGCTGGTCGCACACTCCGTCCTGGTAAAGCGTCTTGCCGCTCGCCGCATCGGCGATCACCGTGCACTGCAAATCCCCCAGCGGCGCCGATTGCGCGCGCAGCGGAAATCCCAGCAGCCAGGCGAGCAGGAACAGAATCCCGGCAAAGATGAAGGGAAGACGGTCGAAATTGCGCATTTTCTGCTCGCTCCAGAAGGGGGTTCGCGAGCGGCTTAGCGGGGTCTCTTGTCTCGATTTTGTCTCAAATGCGCAGTCTTTGTGCAGGCTGTTGTTAACCCTACCGGATCGTAAACCTGCTATTCTCCCCGGCCATCATTCCTGCGCTTTGTCGCGCTTGCTGCCGATCCGCCAGTACCGCCAGGGCATGAACCAGAGATAGCGATCCGCAAGCGCCTCCGGCACCAGGTCTATGCCATGCGTGCCGAATGGCCCGCAGCGCAGCACGCGGAAGAATCCCATCCAGCCGCCGGCCCACAGACCATGGCGGGCGATCGCCTCATGCGCATATTCCGAACAGGTCGGCAGATGCCGGCAGGAATTGCCGACAAAGCCCGACAGCGTCAGCTGGTAGAGGCGCACGAGCGACGTGCCGAGGAGACGGCCTGGCGTCTTGCGCCAGGGGCCGGGCCAGTTGCGGCCGCGTTTTTGCGACCCGTCTATATGCGCATGCCCATGCTGGTCGCGCACCACAGTCTCCGTATCGCGTTTCCCAGGCGATAGATGTGGACTTCCGCCGGAGAACGCAATCCCCGCTCCTTCCGCGCCCCCGCCATCACGGACGGGAACGGCGAGACGGCTGCCTGTCAGCCGACGGCGCCCAGCGGCCACGACTGGCCGGCTCCTCGCGGCGCTTTGAATACTGCTTTTCGTCACGCCATTGAAACGTCGCGATCCGCATGACATCGCCAAAAATGTTCAGCAACTGGATCATGGTCGGTCTCCTTTGACATGGATTAGACCGCCGCTGGCCTTCGCCTTCAAACGAGTATAATTTCCACTTCGGATAATCCTGGGTTATGCGAAATGAAGCGTGGGCGCCTGCCGCTGACGGCATTGAGGAGCTTCGAGGCGGCGGGCCGGCATCTGAGCTTCAGCCGGGCGGCCGAGGAGCTTTTCGTCTCGCAGGCGGCGATCAGCCGGCAGATCCGCGAGCTCGAAATCTTCCTGCATCGACCCTTGTTCGAACGTCACCATCGACGAGTCGAACTGACCGACACCGGCCGGCGTCTGCTGGATCAGCTTGTCAGAAGTTTCGACGCCATCGATACCTTGCTTGGCGATCTGGTGGCGACACCGGCGCAGTCCGTGGTCCGTGTCAGTGTCGAGCCGTCGCTTGCCTCCGTGTGGCTGGTGCCCCGGCTCAACCGCTTTCGCCAATTGCGGCCCGACATCGACGTCTCTCTCGAGGTCGATCCAAGGCTGATCGAGTTCCGCAGCGATCAGCCGGAGCTTGCCTTGCGCTTCAGCGCGCATGCCGACTCGTGGCCGCGCAGCCAGGCCGAGCGGCTTGCCTCGACGGTCGATTCGCCGGTCCTGTCGCCGGCGCTGCTTGCTTCTGGCCCTGCCCTCAGGAAGCCAATCGATCTTGGCCGCTACACGCTTTTGCACGAGGAGAATCGCCAGGGCTGGGTGCGCTGGTTCGAAGCGGCCGGCGTGCCCGCCGACGCCGTGCCCGCGCGCGGGCCGATGCTGGCGGATGCGTCGCTTTCAAAGCAGGCCGCCTTGCTCGGACATGGCGTGGCATTGGGCGATCTGTTGCAGATCGGCGGGGGAAAAGCATCCGGCGCGCTGGGCAAACCGCTCGACATCGACGGCGCATCCGGCGCCCATTTGGTGG
>NZ_RZPW01001180.1:0-1217 GCF_003998455.1 Mesorhizobium sp. M7A.F.Ca.CA.001.08.2.1
TTTCTCGACCAGCCGCCGCCCCGCGGTGCCGCCGCTGATGACTTCCTCGACGCAGCCGCGATGACGCTGATCGCCGGTCGCATCGTCGGCGGCGAGGCGCGGCCGTTTCCCGACCCGCCGGGCCGCGACAGCTTTGGCATTCCCGTCGCCATCTGGGCGTGACGCTGTTGGCCACGGTTGCGCTCGATGCATGGCATTTCTAGCCAGCCCTCATAATTCTGCATTGCTCGCGACCGGCTTTTGCCGCTAGAGCCTCTCTAGACCGCAACGAGCTGCCGCATCCAACCCGGAAAGGCTCCAGACGCCGCCCATGTCCCATCTCCCTGAACATCTTCTCGCCGGCTATCGCAATTTCATGAATGGCCGCTACCTCACCGAGAGCGGGCGCTATCGCGATCTCGCTCGCGAAGGCCAGGCGCCGGAGACGATGATCGTCGCCTGCTGCGATTCGCGTTCGGCGCCCGAGGCGATCTTCGACGCTGGGCCGGGCGAACTCTTCGTTCTGCGCAATGTCGGCAATCTGGTGCCGCCCTATGCACCCGACGGCGAGTTCCACTCGACCTCGGCGGCGCTTGAATTCGCCGTGCAGAGCCTCAAGGTCAAGAACATCGTCGTCATGGGCCATGGCCGCTGTGGCGGCATCCGTGCAGCGCTCGACACCAATTCCGCGCCGCTGTCGCCGGGCGACTTCATCGGCAAGTGGATGAGCCTGATCGCGCCGGCGGCCGAAACCGTCTCCTCCAGCACCTTCATGACCGCTTCGGAGCGCCAGACCGCGCTGGAGCGCATCTCGATCCGCTATTCCATCGCCAACCTCAGAACCTTTCCCTGCGTCTCGATTCTCGAAGGCAAGGGACGGCTGTCGCTGCATGGGGCCTGGTTCGATATCTCGACCGGCGAACTCTGGACGATGAACAAGGAGACTGGCGATTTCGAACGGCCGGAACTGGGATGAACGCGGCGGCGCGCAAGCTGGTGAACATCAGGTCGGTCGCTTTTGCGGCGGCCGCACTGCTGCTGGCGATTATTGCCGCCCGCGCCGATGATCGTGCCCTCATCAGCCGCTGGTATTCGGCGCTGCTGGTCGCCGACCGCACGGAACTGTCCGACCTGCTCGCCGACGATGTCCGCATCAAGCTGGACGACCTCGGCATCGTGCAAAGCAAGCAGGAATTCATCGCTTCGATCGACGAATGGAAAGGTGCCGTTGCCGGTGC
>NZ_RZPW01001181.1:0-1210 GCF_003998455.1 Mesorhizobium sp. M7A.F.Ca.CA.001.08.2.1
AGCCGACACTGCGCCGCGACCTCGAGCAATTGATCGCCGGGCTTGCGGGGCGCGGCGTCTACACCAATCTGATTACCGCGGGCGTTGGCATCGTCGAGGGCCGTGTCGAGGCATTTGCCGAAGCCGGTCTAGACCATCTGCAACTGAGCTTTCAGGGCGCGCGGCCGGCGACCACGGATCGCATCGGCAACCACAAGGGCGCCCACGAAAAGAAGCTGGAGACGGCACGCCGCGCGCGCGCGGCCGGTCTGCCTCTTACCATCAACGCGCCGATCCATCGCCATAACATCGAGGAGGTGCCGGAATTCATCGATCTCGCCCTTTCGTTGGGCGCGGAGAGGCTCGAGATCGCCAATGTGCAATATGCCGGCTGGGCGTTGACCAATCGCGATCAACTGATGCCGGAGCGTGAAGCGGTCGATAGGCAGGCGGAGATCGTCGCGGAGGCACAGGAGCGGTTGGCCGGCATCATCAACATCGATTTTGTGACGCCGGACTATTTCGCGATCTATCCCAAGCCGTGCATGGGCGGCTGGGCGCGGGACGCCTTCATGGTGACGCCTGACGGCACCGTACTGCCCTGCCATGCCGCACAGACGATCCCGTCGCTCAGCTTCGAGCGTTTCGAACCACGCAGGCTGTCCTCGATCTGGGCCGATTCGCCGGCGTTCAATGCTTTTCGCGGTACGGACTGGATGCAGGAGCCATGCCGCGGCTGTGAGCGGCGCGAGATCGACTGGGGCGGCTGCCGCTGCCAGGCGATGGCGATCGCCGGCGATGCCGCTGCAACGGACCCGGCTTGCGCGAAATCGCCGATCCATGCTCGCATGGCAATGCTGATCGACGAAGCCAGGCGCATTGCCACAGTTCCTTCGAGAGAAGAAGCATTCGTCTACCGGCGGATCGGTGCGGTGACCGAATCCGCCTGACCTGGCGAGAAAGCGCTTCTCACCCCCTCGGCAAGACGCGTAGCGTCTGCTCGTCAAACAATGGCTCGTCCTGGCCGATGCGCACAAAAAGCAGGCTGTACCCCTCACCCGCGGGCACCTCGAAATACTGCATGCCGTCAGGCATTTCACCCCAGTCGCCGCAGGGCGGTTCGGGAATCTCGTCGGAGCTGGCAAGTGCTTTCAGCTCTTTCGCATAGGCGGCGTCGGGGCTGAATGTGTAGCGTTTGACGCCGGCGAGTACCGTGCCCTCGGTGTAAGAC
>NZ_RZPW01001182.1:0-1208 GCF_003998455.1 Mesorhizobium sp. M7A.F.Ca.CA.001.08.2.1
AAGCCGGCCGGCGGCCACTTCCTGCATTTCTGCGCCTTCGAGCTCGGCCGTGGACCTGACGGCCAGTGGTGGGTGCTTGGCGATCGCACGCAGGCGCCGTCCGGCGCCGGTTTCGCACTGGAAAACCGCGTCGCCACCACACGCGCGCTGTCCGACATCTATGGCGAGATGCATGTGCACCGCCTTGCCGGCTTTTTCCGCCGTTTTCGCGACGCGCTGATCGGCATGGCCAAGGAGACCGACGGCCGCGTCGCCATCCTCACGCCGGGGCCGCTCAACGAAACCTATTACGAACACGCCTACATCGCCCGCTACCTTGGCATCATGCTGCTCGAAGGCGAGGATTTGACCGTTTCAGGCGGCCGGCTCATGGTACGCACGGTTTCCGGCCTGATGCCGATCAGCGTGTTGTGGCGGCGGCTCGATGCCGCCTTCGCCGACCCGCTCGAACTGCGCCCGGATTCGCAGATCGGCACGCCGGGCCTGGTCGAGGCGATCCGCCAGGGCGCGGTTGCTACCGTCAATGCGCTTGGCTCCGGCCTGATGGAGACGCGTGCGCTGCTCGCCTTCCTGCCCAAGATTTCACGGGCCTTGCGGGGCGACGAATTGCTGCTGCCAAGCGTCGCGACATGGTGGTGCGGGCAAGCAACCGAACGCGCGCATGTGCTGGCCAACATCGATCGCATGGTGATCGGCCCGGCGCTATCGACGAGACTTGCCTTCGAGGATGACGATTCAACGAAGCTCGGTTCGGCGCTGTCGGCCGGAGAGCGGGCGGAGCTGGTGGCGCGCATCGAACGCGATGGCGGCGATTTCGTCGGCCAGGAAGCGGTGACGCTTTCGACGACGCCGGTCTATGTCGGCGGGTGGCTGGAGCCGCGGCCAGCGAGCCTGCGCGTCTACCTGGCGCGAACGCCGGAGGGCTGGACGGTGATGCCGGGCGGTTTTGCCCGCATCGGCCTGTCGCTCGACCCGACGGCGATCGCCATGCAGCGTGGCGGCCAGGCGGCGGATGTCTGGGTTGTCAGCGACAAACCGGTGGAGCGCGAGACGCTGCTGCCGCAGGAAGGCGACAGTTTCAGCCGCACCAGGCCCGGCAGCCTGCCCAGTCGCGCGGCGGAGAACCTGACCTGGCTCGGCCGCTATATCGAGCGCTCGGAAGACACGGTGCGCATCCTGCGCGCCTACCATGTGCGGCTCGCCGAAAC
>NZ_RZPW01001183.1:0-1200 GCF_003998455.1 Mesorhizobium sp. M7A.F.Ca.CA.001.08.2.1
GGGTGTCGACAAACCACTTGTGCAAGGATTCCCCACCGACGCCGAGCGGATTTTGCAGATCCTGATCGGGACCGGCGCCATAGCCGTCGAGCGATAGGGTGAAAGCGTTGACGCGAAGTTTGGACATGCGAGCCTCCTCGATAACCGATTGTGTTTTGCAAGCAGTTGTTTTGTAGCAAACCGATTGTGAATTGCAAGCGGTATTTTCAAGCTCAAACGAAGCCCACGCAACGGTCAAGTGGCCCTCGCTATGGATTCCCCGGCCAAGAGCCGGAAATTGGTATGGATGTCGAAGCGGATTGGCCGACATTGCTCGCCGCGACCGGCCGTCGTCGCGAAGAGAAATTACCCCTTCAGCATCTCCGCCACTTCGGGTGCGAAATAGGTCAGGATGCCGTCGCAGCCGGCGCGCTTGAAGGCGAGCAGCGATTCCAGCATTGCCTTCTCGCCGTCGATCCAGCCATTGGCGCCTGCCGCCTTGATCATCGAATATTCGCCTGACACCTGGTAGGCGAAGGTCGGCATCTGGAACTCGTCCTTCAGCCGCCGGATGATGTCGAGATAGGGCAGGCCGGGCTTGACCATCAGCATGTCGGCGCCCTCGGCGATGTCCTGTTCGGCCTCTCTCACCGCCTCGTCCGAATTGGCATGGTCGATGTAATAGGTCTTCTTGTCGCCCTTGAGCAGACCGGCGGTGCCCACCGCCTCGCGATAGGGTCCGTAGAAGGCCGAGGCGAATTTGGTCGCATAGGACATGATCGCCACGTCCTGAAAACCATTGGCATCGAGCGCGTCGCGGATGGCGCCGATACGGCCGTCCATCATGTCGGACGGTGCGATGATGTCGGCGCCGGCGGCCGCCTGTATGACTGCAGCGGCGGTCACCTGTTCCACTGTCTCGTCGTTGACGATGATGCCGTCGCGCAGGATGCCGTCATGGCCGTGGCTGGTGAATGGGTCGAGCGCTGCGTCGGTGATGATGCCGATCTGCGGTACCGCATCCTTGATCGCGCGGGTGGCGCGGTTGATCACATTGTCGGGATCGAGGATGTGCGAGCCGGTCTGGTCGCGCAGCGAGATGTCCACATTGGGGAAGGTGGCGAGGGCGGGAATGCCGAGTTTTGCCGCGCGCTCTGCCTCCTTGACGGCGAGATCGATCGACAGGCGGAAGACGCCGGGCATGGCGGCGATCGGCTCGCG
>NZ_RZPW01001184.1:0-1183 GCF_003998455.1 Mesorhizobium sp. M7A.F.Ca.CA.001.08.2.1
GCCGTTTACTGAAGAAGAATTGGCGAACGCAATAGCAGCCGCTAATGTCGCGTAGGGTCGCCTTAGAGACCACCCCCTTTGAGTTCCTTGATGCGTCAAGCTGGGACAAGACCCTCCAATATTTTTCTCTGAGAGTACTTGCGAAGCGGCAACCTGCTCGGCGGTCAGAAGGGAGTTTTCTATGGAAAGTGTACGTTCAAGCAGCCGATTCGTGCGAGAGGACGACTTCGTTCTTCGAAAGATCGCTCTGGTCGCCTGCCCTACCAGCCTATGCCGCACTTAGCTCCCGGATCTAACTGTTTGCAAGGAATTGGGAACCCGCGAGGCGTTGTTCTCGCAGTCGCGCAGTCAAGCAGGAGTGCGGACAGGGCCTACCCAGCAGCGAAACAGAAGCGCTGGCGCTGGGTCTTCACCGGGGCTAAGGGCCATGTACGAGCTACCCTGCATGTCCGATTTTCAGCCTGCGCTAATATTGTAAATGAATGGTGACTGTGCGCACCGACTTCTCCGGGTCGTTGTGTTTGGCGTCCCTGTGGTTCCCGAAGGGCCGATATACTCCACCAGCGCGAGGCATGACCGCTCAGATTCTGTTGGTCGGCGCCAGGGTTCGCGCACCTCTGCGCCGGCCGCCACGGCACTTTGAGGTGAAGTGCCGCTCACCGGAGCTAGAACCCAGCAATTGGCCGACAATCGCCGAATAGCCGATTGGTTGAAAACGTACAGCGAATCCGTTGGGGTTATGCTGGACAACAGGGTAAACAATTCCTTTCGCTGGAAGGGAGGCCGCGATGGTTCGAACGCATTTAGAAGTTGCACAAGGCGTAATCGCAACCGGCTATCTTGTTCGGCATAATTCCATGATCGGAACTGCCAAGTTTCGCCAAGACGTGGATCGTTCAAGGCGCGCAATCGAGACATCGCGCGAACTGCTCAAACGCCTTCGCCAACGTCACCACGATGACATGGCGCGAGGGTGGGAAGATCCGGGCGTGGCAAGCGTCGCCGTCTGCGCCTTTGACGCCGACATTCTCCGCTCGGCATTCCGAGAGTTGGTCAGGCAAACGGGTGTGCCTGAGTATCAATGGCGTGATCTGGCCACGAGCCTGGTACATGAATTCACCGGGTGCGAGCAGATGGAAACTGGCCTGGTGGATTGGATCACCAGCAAGTAGCGCTACAAGGA
>NZ_RZPW01001185.1:0-1176 GCF_003998455.1 Mesorhizobium sp. M7A.F.Ca.CA.001.08.2.1
GGGCGATCGGTTTCAGCGACGCATAGATCATGCCGGTGGTGCAGACGGTGATGATTGCGCCGATGGCGGCCAGAGATCCGGCGATGCCGACCCAGCCATCGGTCTTGCCGAAGAATATCCAACCGATGCCGAACAGTCCCGCCGGAATGAAGGTGATGACCGAGGCAACACCTTCGCGCGACAGCCATGAACTGCGCCATTGTGAGAACGCCCGCCAGGCGCGTTCGGGTCTGCCGAGGTGGCCGGTCGATGACAACAGGCCGGCCACGATCAGGCCGAGCGCCAGGCCCATGCCGATGAAGCCCAGCCAGAAATCGGGTGGGATGATCTGGAAGCCTCCGAGCGTGCCCAGCAGCGCGAGCAGGCCGTAGCCCGCGCCGGTGGCAGTGGTGAAGAAGACGACGGAGAAGGCTGGATGCATGGGTCAGTTCGAAAGCATGCGGTCGACCCAGCCGAGGAAACCGCCGTCGGCCCGCACCGGTTCCAATGCCGGCGCGGCCACCGATGCGGCGCGCGCGGTGTGGGCGCGCGGCGGCAAATATTTGTTGGTCGGGCGATAGCCGAGCTCAGGCATCAGGTCGACGCCGCCACGCTCCGCCACCAGTTGCGAAACAGCCGACAGGGGATCGCCGAGATCGCCGAAATGCCGGGCACTGGTCGGGCAGGCGGCGACGCAGGCCGGCACGCGGTCTTCTTCGGCCAGATTGTCATTGTAGATGCGGTCGACACACAGCGTGCATTTCTTCATCACCCCGACATCGGTGTCGAATTCGCGTGCTCCATAAGGACAGGCCCAACTGCACAATTTGCAGCCGATGCACTTGTCCTCGTCGATCAGCACGATGCCGTCCGAAGCCCGCTTGTAGGAGGCGCCAGTCGGGCAGACGGTGACGCAGGCCGGCGTCTCGCAATGCAGGCAGGAGCGCGGGAAGTTCACCGTCCGTCCGCCCATCTCGGTGGTGTGCTCATAGCTGTGCACGCGGTTGAACCAGACGCCGTCGACATGGCCGCCATAGGGATCGATGTCGGTCAGCGGCGCCATGTGGCCGCCGGTGTTCCATTCCTTGCAGGCGGTGACACAGGCCTGGCAGCCGACGCAGGTATCGAGGTCGATCACAAGGCCGAGTTTCTTGTCGCTTTGACTTGGCAGACAGGTCATTTGGTCGCCTCTCTCGC
>NZ_RZPW01001186.1:0-1170 GCF_003998455.1 Mesorhizobium sp. M7A.F.Ca.CA.001.08.2.1
GCTTTTTCTGCCTGAAGCTCGTGTCGATACCGTGCGTCACGGATTGCTTCCCGTAAGAAAGAAAGTCCACCGCGCCTGTTCGAGGGTATCGACTTCAAGAAATTGTGCCGCGATATGGCCGCGCTGCCAGCACTCGTCGATGCCGCGTATCGAAAAACGTCGCCGCTCAATGCACATTTCGGTCGATCCTGTGAGGATCGCATGACCAAACACGTCCGTTGCGTAGATGTAGATGTAGCGGTTCGTCAGTTCCTCACGAATGACGTTTACGCATTGATTGGCGCCGATGGTCCACCAGCCATCGGTCTGGTCCGCATTGTCGACCTTCTGGCCGACGGCGAGATTGACGACATCCAGAGTCTGATTGCAGACCGTGAACTCGGCGCGCGCTTCGCTGGATGACAGCACGGCCAACAGGGCCGCCCCCCCCATGACCGCAAGCCTCATGCTGCCACGCAGGGCAGGGGCCCGAACCGGATCAAACTGCCTTATTGGCGGGTCAGAGCGGCTGAGTTGCATCGGGCGCCCATGCTATCCGCCGAGCCGGAAATACTGGGCGGTGGCCGAGAATTGAGACCCGTCGGTCTCGATTTCCTCAAGAATCTTTGGGAGCAGCACCGAGGCTGGCATGGGCGTGGAGAACGCGGCTGCCTGGATGTCCTGAGGGCCCGTGATCACCATTATGATCTGCGGCACCGCCTTTCCGGCGGCTTTGTCGGCGGCCCCGAGACCAATCGGGATGCTGAAAGTAGCCTTGCCGGGTTCTACGACGATGCGGTCGTCGAGATTGAACACCATGCCTTTATGGTCGATCAACAGCACGCTGGACCTGAGCCCGCCACGCGTCACCAGCGTTCCGCTGATCGGCGTACCGTTTGGCACCGATGTCCGATCGAGAACAAGCTGCGGCTTGTCTGATGCGGTCTGCCCGATAAAGCGCAGAAAATTGGTGACTTCGCATTGGCTTGGTTCAATGAGCCGGACGCTGATGTCCGGCTCGACATGGAATTTGGCCTGGAACTCGGCCAGCATGCCTTCGAATGGCTGGACCGATGTTCCAAAGCCTTCGATCGCGGCAGCCTTGTCGGTTGCTGAGGTCATCGTCGCATAGAAACAGTCGCCGCCGCCGAAGTCGCGAACCCATGACACCCGTTGGGCGATGTCGTCGAC
>NZ_RZPW01001187.1:0-1169 GCF_003998455.1 Mesorhizobium sp. M7A.F.Ca.CA.001.08.2.1
TTCATAAACAGGACTTGCCTTGTGCGCCATGCTTCGGTCCGAGAGGCCGTAGCCGCTTTCATGATTAACCATTCGCGAGCGCATTTGGTTAAGGAATTGCTAATTTAGTTGACTATAATTTCCACAGGTATATTTTCGATGCGTTGGGATGTGCAATTTGGGCGAGCAATCGATGGTGACACCGGGCGTGTGATCGCGATTTCGGGGCGCGGAGAATGCTGAGCGGCAGCACGGAGGTTGTGTAGTCGCACCAGCTTCGCGAAAGCCAAGAACAATTGACGCACATCAGTGATGGCGGTTCCGCAGATGCGGAGGTTTGCCACGTTCTCAGGAACGTGGCCGGGCGATGCTTTGTCCCGGCCCGGCGGTAGCGTGTTCGGTGCGTATGAGGAAAGCATGACTAAGCTTGTCAAGGTTCTGAAACTGGAATCCGGCAGCCAAAAGGACGCCAGCCAAAGCCGACGACGCGCCCTTGTCGCCGGAGGAGCGGGATTTTTAGGTTCGCATCTGTGCGAACGTCTTTTGCGGGACGGATACGACGTTGTCGCGCTGGACAATTTCCACACCGGCAAAAGATACAATCTCAATGCCCTTCAGCGCAATCCGAGCTTCAGCTGCATCGAGCACGACATCGTCGATGCACTGCCTTCGGACCTTCAGTGCGACGAGATCTACAATCTCGCCTGCCCAGCCTCTCCGCCGCACTACCAGGCAGATCCGATCCACACCTTCAAGACAAGCGTGCTTGGCTCGCTGAACCTTCTGGAACTCGCGCGACAGAACAAGGCCAAGATATTCCAGGCCTCGACGTCCGAAGTCTATGGCGATCCCTTCGTGCATCCACAGCCCGAGAGCTACTTCGGCAACGTCAACACGCACGGGCCGCGCTCCTGCTACGATGAAGGCAAGCGCTCGGCCGAAACCCTGTTCTTCGATTATTCGAGAACCTATGGTCTCGATATTCGTGTCGCCCGCATTTTCAACACCTACGGTCGCCGCATGCAGCCCGACGATGGACGTGTGGTTTCGAACTTCATCGTCCAGGCGCTGCGCGGCGAGGACCTGACCGTCTATGGCAGCGGCCAGCAGACGCGCTCCTTCTGCTATGCCGACGACCTGAGCGAGGGCTTTATCCGGCTGATGAATGCGCCGAACGCGCCCGCCCACCC
>NZ_RZPW01001188.1:0-1169 GCF_003998455.1 Mesorhizobium sp. M7A.F.Ca.CA.001.08.2.1
GTCGTAGAATTCGTCGCTCGTCACGCCAAGCCAGCTGCGCAGGCGGTCGCCGGAAGCGTCGGTGAACGGCATGCCCGACAGATGCACCTTGGTGCCGGGCGCCTGGCTGGCGATCAGGATCCGGGCGGTGGATGATGGGCGCAGCACTGGTCGCGGCTCATGCGGCAACGGCTTGCCGGCCGGATTTTCCACGCAGATGCGGCAGGCGCGGACCCTGGCGACGAGGTTTTCGAGTTCGGCAGTCATTCTCAGGCTGATGCGCTCGGCCGGCTGGAAACGGCTTGATGCCAGCGCAACACATTCGCGCACTCATCCGGTACCTTGATGCGTGCCGGCTTCATGAAGTCGACAGCGATCAGGCCGGTGATGTCGGCGATCGAATAGCTGTCACCGGCGATGAACTCCCGGCTGCCCAGTTCGCCGTCCAGCAGCCTGAGGAACGCCACGGCCTTCGGCTTGTTGGCCTCACCCCATTCAGGGACCTGCGGGATTTCCCATTCCTTCATGGCAGGATGGATGTGCCGGAAGGCCTGCGTGACGCAGCTGAGCAAATTGAATTCCATCCGCCTCTGCCACATCTCGACCTGCGCCTTGCCGAGTGCGCCACGCCCGAACAGGGCCGGTTCGGGATGCAGCTCCTCGAAATAGCGGCAGATGGCGACGGATTCGGTGATGACGGTGCCGTCGTCGAGCTCCAGCACCGGCAGACGCTGCAAGGGGTTGCGCGAGCTGACCGCCTGTTGCCTGTGTTCCAACGCGCCCATATCGATGGGCACCTGCGCAACCTCGATGCCTTTCTCGGCCAGGAAAACGCGGACCCGCCTTGGATTGGGCGCCCGGCCGCCGTCGAAGAGCTTCATTCCATCCTCCTGTTCGTCCTCGGTTCCAGTTCCAGGATGCGCATCACCAGAAGCGAAAAATCTCGCGCACGGCATCGCCGATCGACGCCAGTGTGCCGTGCTTCTTCTCGACGACTTCGCCGTGATGGCTGTCTCGCCAATTCTGCGGCTGATCGAACGTTCCCGCCCAGATGCCGGCCTTTGCCGCGCGGGCAATGGCTTCCTCGCTCTCGAAGTCGCCATAGGCAACCGCCCAGCCCGCCTCGACCTGCGCGCGGTTGAGATCCTTGCCGCCGGCGGTGCAGTCGCCGAGCAGCCGGCCATAACGAT
>NZ_RZPW01001189.1:0-1165 GCF_003998455.1 Mesorhizobium sp. M7A.F.Ca.CA.001.08.2.1
GTTCTATGAGGAAGTCGTGCTCCTGAAGCAGGCCTTCGTGCTCAATCCCGACATCACTGTCGAGCAGGCACTGAAGGATGCCGAGAAGGAAATCGGCGCTCCGGCCAAGATCTCCGCCTATCTGCGCTTTGCGCTCGGCGAAGGCATTGAAAAGGAAGAGACCGATTTCGCGGCGGAAGTCGCGGCTGCGGTGAAGAAATAATCCTTACAAATAGCCCCCTGAAGGGGCTTCTCAGCTCAGGCAACTCGGCCGGGTGTCCGCAAGGATGCCCGGCCGATTTCTTGTGCGGTGTCGATAAAGGCCCTGAGCTTCGGCGCCATTGACGCCCGGCGCGGGAAATAGAGGAATAGCCCCGGTTCCTCGATCGCCGTCTGCGGCAGCACCTGGACCAGGCGGCCCGCGGCAAGATCGGCGCGCGCCAGCGGCTCGAAGACATAGGCAAGCCCGACGCCTGCAAGCGCAAGATCGATTGCTGCGAGCGAATCCGTCACGACAACGCTGCCCCGCGTCTCCATGGCGATGTCCTTGCCATCCTCGATCAGATCCCAGCGATAGAGCGCACCGGAGCGGACGAGCCGGTAGCCAATACAATTGTGGCTCGCCAAATCGGCAACGCTGCTGGGACGGCCGTGCCGTCCGATATAAGCGGGCGAGGCCACGATGACGACGGAGAACGGCGGCGTCAGCCGGACCGCGACCATGTCCTGGGCGATCATCTCGCCAAGCCGGATGCCGGCATCGAAGCCTTCGCCGACGATATCAACCAGACCCTGGTCAGCGAAGACCTCGACCGTAACCTCCGGATAGCGCTCGGCCATCGCGGCGACCACCGGCGTCACCGCCAATGGTATGGCGATGTTGGAGGCGTTGATCCTGAGCAGGCCAGACGGCCTGCCTTTGACGCTGCGGATACGGTCCATCCGCTCGGCAATATCCTGGAGGGCCGGAGTCGCCGTTTCCACCAGCGCCTTGCCGGCCTCGGTGAGCGAAACGCTGCGCGTCGTCCGTGCGAACAAAGGCTGGCCGATCCGCTCTTCGACAATGCGCACCGCATGGCTGACTGCCGAAGGGCTCATGCCGAGTTCGGCGGCGGCAAGCGCAAAGCCGCCGCGTCGGGCCACGGCGACGATCACAGGCAGGTGGGTGAGCAGGTCCCGGTACATT
>NZ_RZPW01000118.1:0-11040 GCF_003998455.1 Mesorhizobium sp. M7A.F.Ca.CA.001.08.2.1
GGGAGCGGCGGGGGCCGCGGCGGCCTTGGTGGTCGCCGGCTTGGCGGCGGCAGCGGCGGATGCACCGGCGGCGCATTCGGATTTGCGGAAGTCGTTCCACTTCATGCCGTTCAGCGTGCCGGCAGCCTTCGCCGCCTGATACTTGGTGCTGCATTCCTTCGCCGTCAGGCCCTTGGCCGTGCTGTCGTCCGACGCGGCAGCCTTCGTGGTGTTGGTCGCTTTCTTGGCATCGGCCGGCTTGGCGTCGGTCGTCGCTGTGGCGTCGGTGCCGCACTGAGCCTTGCGGAACTGGTTCCAAGTCGCTCCGGCCAGTGTCCCCGCATCCTTGGCGGCGTTATACTTCGTGCTGCACTCGGCCATCGTCAGTGCGTTGGCTGGCGCGGCCAGGAACAAGGTCGCGACGGCGAGGCCGGTCAAAGTGGCAAGTCGGTGGATGAGCATAGCGTTTCTCCGTTGCAGCAGCCCATGATACGTCCCTGCAAATCAATAACGCTCAACGGTCGGTTGCGCCAGATGCTAAGTGGCGTATATATCGCCGAAAATCGGCTTCTCCCGATAAGGTGATGAAATCGTTGTCCGTTGCCTGGTTCAGAGCAAGATTTTCCTGGTGCATCCGCGCTGAAAGGCTCGAATGACTTGTATATTGCAGCATGGCAGTCTGGGCATGTCAGGTTGCGGCCACGTTGTGTGCAGTGCACAACAATGGTTTTCTAAGGATTGGTAACGTATAATCACACAATGTGATCATAGCGCCCTGGCCACTTGTGGCATGACGTGCCGGGGAAGAAACGTCGAGGAAGCTGACTGGCATGGCAGGGAATTATTTCGGCACGGACGGCATTCGCGGACGCGCCAACAAGTTTCCGATGACCGCTGAAATCGCGATGCGGGTCGGCATGGCCGCCGGCCTTTCTTTCCAGCGCGGCAGCCATCGACATCGTGTCGTGCTCGGCAAGGACACCAGGCTTTCCGGTTATATGATCGAGAATGCCATGGTCGCCGGTCTTTGTGCCGCCGGCATGGACGTGTTCCTGCTCGGCCCGATCCCGACGCCGGCTGTCGCCATGCTGGTGCGTTCGCTGCGCGCCGATATCGGCGTCATGATCTCGGCCTCGCACAACCCTTATTACGACAACGGCATCAAGCTGTTCGGACCCGACGGCTACAAGCTCTCCGACGAGATCGAGGAGCGCATCGAGAGCATGCTCGACAGGGATATCGAACTGGCGCTCGCCGATTCCGACGGGCTTGGCCGCGCCAAGCGCGTCGACGGCGTGCATGACCGCTACATCGAATTCGCCAAGCGCACCTTGCCGCGCTCGATGTCGCTCGCGGGCTTGAGGATCGTCGTCGATTGCGCCAATGGCGCGGCCTACAAGGTGGCGCCCGAGGCGCTGTGGGAACTGGGCGCCGAAGTCGTCGCCATCAATGTCGAGCCCAACGGCTTCAACATCAACAAGGAATGCGGCTCGACCCACCCGGCCGGCCTGCAAAAGAAGGTGCACGAAGTGCGCGCCGATATCGGCATCGCGCTCGATGGCGACGCCGATCGCGTCGTCATCGTCGATGAAAACGGCGCGATCGTCGATGGTGACCAGATCATGGCGCTGATCGCCGAATCCTGGCACCAGAGCGGGCGGCTCGCCGGCGGCGGTGTCGTCTCAACCGTCATGTCCAATCTGGGCCTCGAACGCTTCCTCGGCGACATGAAGCTGCAATTGCACCGGACCAAGGTCGGCGACCGTTATGTCGTCGAGCATATGCGCGCGCACGGGCTGAATGTCGGCGGCGAACAGTCGGGCCATATCGTGCTGTCCGACTTTTCGACCACCGGCGACGGCCTGGTTTCGGCGCTGCAGGTGCTGGCCTGCATCAAGCGGCAGGGCCGGCCGGTCAGCGAACTGTCGAAGAAATTCGAACCCGTGCCGCAACTCCTGAAGAACGTTCACATTTCCGGCGGCAAGCCGCTCGAGGAGGCGCCGGTCAAGGCCGCCATCGAAGACGCGCGTAGCCGGCTCGGCAAGACCGGACGGCTGGTTATCCGGCCATCCGGGACAGAGCCGCTGATCCGCGTGATGGCCGAGGGCGACGACCCGCAACTGGTCGAGTCCGTGGTGAATGGCATCGTGGACATCATCTCGGAAACGCGCAGCGCCGCCTGACCCCCACAGCGCCCGGCAGGACGTCGTCGCCTGAACCTGTCCAAGGCCCGCCTCTCGGCGGGCTTTTTCTTGTCGGCTCCCAGTCTGTTCGCTGTTCGGAAATCTCGCGCCGGTCCCCAGAAGCTTCGAGATTCGTGGTTAAGCAACAGGGTTAAACGCCTTTTAACCTTTGCAATTCATTATCCACGACTGAAAGCCAATCGCATTTCGGGCGGGTTTGCCGTTCCGAGCTTCTCAGGGGTGACAAGCATGTTCAAGACAGCAAGAAAGGCCCTGCTCGCCTTACTGTTCGCAGGCCTGGCGGGGCCGTTGTTCGCGGCCGACCTGCCGGAACCGATCGTCGAAGAGGCTCCGCCTCAGGCCGTCTACGAGCAGCCGGTAGAAGTCGGCGGCTGGTATATCCGTGGCGACATCGACTATCACAAGTCGACCGTGCGCGGCATCGACTATATGACCTACACCGTCGATCCCTGTAACTGTACGGTTACGCCCGGCACCAGAAGCTTCGATTTCGGCAAGCTCAAGGGCGGTTTCTCGCTCGGCGCCGGCGTCGGCTACAAGATCAACGATCACTTCCGGACCGATTTGACCGCCGACTATTGGTTCAAGTCGAACTTCAACGGCGGCACCTCGGACATCAACGGTACTTCGACCGAAGTATCGAAGATGAGCGCCCTGCTACTGCTTGCCAACGCCTATGTCGATCTCGGCACCTACCATGGCATCACGCCTTACGTTGGCGCCGGCATCGGCGGCGCCCGCGTCAAGTGGGATGATGTCTACGACCCGAACACCACCGAGTTCAATCCCGGCAGATCAAGCTGGCGTTTCGCCTACGGTCTGATGGCCGGCGCTTCGTACTGCCTGACCGACAAGATCATTCTTGATGCCGGCTACCGCTTCTCCCATATCCAGGGCGGCCGCATGTTTGACTGGAACATCACCAGCTCCGGTCCCGGCTTCGATCGTGGCATCAACACACACGAAGTGCGCGGTGGCCTGCGTTACCAGTTCGGTGGCAACAACGGTTGCGCCGCGCCGGTCGTTGCCTACCAGCCCGAACCCGAGCCGATCTACACCAAGTAACAGCATCTACATTACTTGAATTCTTCACAAACCGCCCGGCCTCAAGCCGGGCGGTTTTTCGTTGGCCGCCTGGAATCGACAGGGGAAATGAATTCGCTAACGCTCTGTTAGCCTTAACCGCCACTTAACCACTATGGTTAACAATGCTCCTTGAAACGATGGCTGCCGCTGCGATTGCGGGCTGCGCCAAATTCGGGAGTCGGGGACCATGAAACTTACATCGCGTATGGCGCTGGCGCTCGGTGCACTAGCCCTCCTGCCGCTGACGCCGGTGCACGCGGCCGACTACGATCCGCCGATCTATGTCGACCAGGCGCCCGACTACGTCCCGGTCGAGGTCGGCTCCGGCTGGTATCTGCGCGGTGATCTCGGCTATGCCTTCAACAAGCCCTATGAATTTTCGGAAACTCCGGCCGGTCTGGTTACGGATACCAGCCCGCTGTCTGGTTCGATAGGTATGGGCTACCATTTCAACGATTACTTCCGTGGTGAATTGAATTTCGGTCTGCTGCCGACAAGCAAATTCGCCAGCAAATTCGACAGTACTTGCGATGGAACGCAGACGGTGACTGTCACCAGCGGTGGCAGCACAAGCGCGTTCGCCGGCCCAAGCACCCGTGGATGCGAAGGCTCCAACGACGGCAACAACAAGGCCTACGATGTGATGGCCAGCGCCTTTGTCGACCTGGGCACTTATGTCGGCTTCACGCCCTATGTCGGAGGCGGTGTCGGCATAGCGTACAGCACCTACAAGTACGCTCAAGGCGCTCGCAACTGTCAGAATTCATCGACAACATCAGGTACAACCACGACCATCTTTGAATGCGACGATCCAAATGGCTATGATGGGACGACGCAGTCGGAGAAGCAGTTCAGCTTCGCCTATACGCTCGGCGCCGGCTTTGCTTATCAGGTCAGCAAGAATGTTGCAGTCGATGTCGGCTATCAATACACGGCTCTGCCTTCCGCGAAATACGTGACAGCAGACGCTGTCGGCAACCCTGAGTTCAAAAAGGGGCTCGATTATCATCAGGTCAAGGTCGGGCTACGCTACGATCTCTGGTAGGCGCGGCGAGTACGAGGACCAGGACGGCGGATCTTTCGGGATCCGCCGTTTGCGTTTGAAGTCACGACATCCTGATCAGGGATCGCCGGTATCCCGGCAACGACAAAAACTTTCCTCTTGACGCCTGAAGCCCGAACGAATATCGCCGTCCGTGGGCCACCCCTCCCCAACGAGGGGCCACTATCTGGAAGGATAGACCACGATGACGACGCATACGAAGCCCGGACTCCGTCCGGCAAACCCCAATTTCTCCTCAGGTCCCTGCGCAAAGCGCCCCGGCTGGTCGGTCGAGGCGCTGAAGGCTGCCGCGCTCGGCCGTTCCCACCGCGCCAAGATCGGCAAGACCAAGCTCGAACAGGCGATCGAGCTGACGCGGGAGATTCTCCAGGTCCCGGCGGGTTACCGCATCGGCATCGTGCCGGCGTCGGACACCGGTGCGGTCGAGATGGCGCTGTGGTCGCTGCTCGGCGAGCGCGGCGTCGACATGGTTGCCTGGGAGAGCTTTGGCTCCGGCTGGGTCACCGACGTGGTCAAGCAATTGAAGCTCGCCGACGTGCGCAAGATCGAAGCCGGCTACGGCGAGCTGCCTGATCTCACCAAGATCGATTTCGACCGCGATGTGGTGTTCACCTGGAACGGCACCACGTCGGGCGTTCGCGTGCCGAACGGCGATTTCATTCCCGCGGACCGCAAGGGCCTGACCGTCTGCGATGCGACTTCCGCCGCATTCGCGCAGAGGCTCGACTTCGAAAAACTCGATGTCGTCACTTTCTCCTGGCAAAAGGTGCTGGGCGGCGAGGGCGCTCACGGCATGCTGATCCTGTCGCCTCGCGCCGTCGAGCGGCTGGAAACCTACAAGCCCTCATGGCCGCTGCCGAAAATTTTCCGCCTGACCTCAGGCGGCAAGCTGATCGAAGGTATCTTCAAGGGCGAGACCATCAACACGCCCTCAATGCTGTGCGTCGAGGATTACCTCGATGCGCTCAACTGGGCGAAGTCGACCGGCGGCCTCGACGCGCTGATCGCCAGGGCGGATGCCAATGCGGCCGTCCTCGATCGCTTTGTCGGCAAGTCCTCCTGGCTCGGTCATCTCGCCGTCCAGCCGGCGACACGGTCGAACACGTCCGTCTGCCTGTCCTTCACCGATCCGGACGTGTCCGCACTCGATGCCGACGGGCAGGCGGCCTTCGCCAAGGGGCTGGTGTCGGTGCTCGACAAGGAAGGCGTCGCCTATGATATCGGTGCCTATCGCGACGCACCGCCCGGCCTGCGCATCTGGTGCGGCGCGACGGTCGAGACGTCGGATCTCGAAGCGCTGCTGCCCTGGCTCGACTGGGCATTCGCCGCACAGAAGGCGTCGCTCAAAGCGGCGGCCTGAGATCGTTCGCGGCGGCCTTCGGGCCGCCCACTCCCATCAGGATCAAATCCACTTCAAGGAGGCCGCCATGGCGCCCCGCGTTCTCGTCTCAGACAAACTCTCCCCCACCGCCGTGCAAATCTTCAAGGATCGTGGCGTCGAGGTCGACTATCTGCCCGATCTCGGCAAGGACAAGGATAAGCTCGCCGAAGTGATCGGCCAGTATGATGGCCTCGCCATCCGCTCGGCGACCAAGGTCACCGAAAAGCTGATCAACGCCGCTACCAATCTCAAAGTCATCGGCCGCGCCGGCATCGGCGTCGACAATGTCGATATCCCGGCGGCAAGCCGCAAGGGCATCATCGTGATGAACACGCCCTTCGGCAACTCGATCACCACAGCCGAACATGCGGTGGCGATGATCTTTGCGCTGGCGCGCCAGATCCCTGAAGCCAACGCCTCGACCCATGCCGGCAAATGGGAAAAGAACCGCTTCATGGGCGTCGAGATCACCGGCAAGACGCTGGGCGTCATCGGCTGCGGCAACATCGGTTCGATCGTCGCGACGCGCGGCGTTGGCCTCAAGATGCACGTCATCGCCTTCGATCCGTTCCTGTCGGACAGCCGTGCCGAGGAGCTTGGCGTCGACAAGGTCGAGCTCGACGAGCTGTTCGCCCGCGCCGATTTCATCACCCTGCACACGCCGCTGACCGACAAGACGCGCAACATCATCGATGCCGCGGCGATCGCCAAGATGAAGAAGGGCGTGCGCATCATCAATTGCGCACGCGGCGGTCTGATCGTCGAGGCCGATCTGGTCGCAGCGCTGAAGAGCGGCAAGGTGGCCGGCGCCGGGGTCGACGTCTTCGAGGTCGAACCGGCCGAGAACAACGAACTGTTCGGCATGGAGAATGTGGTGGCGACGCCGCATCTCGGCGCCTCGACGACGGAGGCCCAGGAGAATGTCGCGCTGCAGGTTGCCGAGCAGATGGCCGACTATCTGATCAAGGGCGCCGTCTCCAACGCCATCAACATGCCGTCGATCACCGCCGAGGAGGCGCCGCGGCTGAAGCCGTTCGTCAAGCTCGCCGAGGTGCTCGGCGCCTTTGTCGGCCAGGTCACCGAGGATCCGATCAAGGAGGTGGAGATCCTGTTCGACGGCTCGACCGCGACGATGAACACGCGCGCGCTGATCAGTGCAGCACTCGCCGGGCTGATCCGGCCTCAGGTCTCGGACGTCAACATGGTGTCGGCGCCGATCATGGTGAAGGAGCGCGGCATCATCGTGGCCGAGGTCAAGCGCGACAAGTCGGGCGTGTTCGACGGCTATATCAAGCTGACGGTGAAGACCGAGCACATGACGCGCTCGATCGCCGGCACATGCTTCTCGGATGGCAAGCCACGCTTCATCCAGATCAAGGGCATCAACCTCGATGCCGAGGTCGGCCAGCACATGCTCTACACCACCAATGCGGACGCGCCGGGCATCATCGGCCTGCTCGGCACCGTCTGCGGCGAGAATGGCGTCAACATCGCCAACTTCCAGCTCGGCCGCAACCGGCCGGGCGGCGATGCCATAGCGCTGCTCTATCTCGACGCGCCGTTCCCGGAAGCCGTGCTGGAAAAGGTCAAGGCGCACAAGTCGATCGACTCGGCCAAGCGGCTGCAGTTCGACGTCAACGCGATGTGATTGAGGACAGGCGGTCGCCGACCCACCTCGTTGACGCCGGCCGCCGCGGCGGCCGGTTCATGTCAACTCGTCCGAGCCATCGGAAACACCCACGCGATGTCGGTAGACCAGTTCCCAGCCCTTCCAGCCCGTAAACAGCAGGATGAGAACCACGATCAGCGATAGGACGATGCCGGTTGGCATCACGGCCGCCGCTCCGCCGGCATACCGCGAGTACCAGTTGTAAAGCTCGATCAACACGACGAGTACATTGCCGCCGGCATGGAGCCATGCCGTCGTGAGATTGCGGACCTGAACATCGCCGAGAACGTCCGTCAAGCCAGCAAGCGCGGCCAGGGCAGCCATGATCAGGCCTGCGCCGAGAAGCCAAAGCGACCCGGTGACCCATCCGGGATCGGCTGTTCGCCAGAAGATAAGGTCGCAAACGAAGGTGCCGACAAAAAAGGCAATCGGAAACGGAATCAGCATCGGGTGGATAGGGTGACCAGCAATGCTTGCCGTGCTGCGAGGGTTGTGGCTCATCATGTCGCCTCCCTGGCGTTCAAACTCCGCTGGAGGTGAAATGTTCCAAGTAGGGGACGCGGCAGGATTCATGCCGCTGTTTCCGCGCCATTGGCGAAGTCCAGGCCGTTCGCGTTGCCGCGACGGCGGAGGGCGTCAGCCGCCAAATGTCATCCGCGGTGGTCCGCCATTGCCATCTTGCGCCCGCTGTATTCGGCAAGCCCGATGCCGCCCAGCACGAGCACCAAGGCCAGCGCCTGATAGAGCTGGAACGTCTCGCCGACGATCAGCACCGACAGCAGCGTGCCGAAGATCGGCACCAGATTGATGAACAGGCCGGCGCGGTTGGCGCCGATCAGCTCGTTGCCCCTGATGTAGAAGATCTGCGAAACGACCGAGGCGCCGATCGCCGTATAGACGATGACGGTCCAGCCGCGCGCGTCGGGTATGACGACCTTGCCGGCGAGGACCTCCCACAGGAAGAACGGCAACGAGGTGACGAGTGCCGAAACCGACAGGGCCAGCATCAGGCTCTGCCAGTGCATCACCGGCTTCAGCCGCAACCCGACCGAATAGCCGCTGTAGAGAAAGACGGCGACCAGCATGATGGCGTCACCGAAATTGAGTTCCAGCGTCAACAGCCGGCGCGGGTCGCCATGGCAGGCGGTGAGGATCACGCCGGCGATGGTCAGCACGATGCCGACAATCTGCGCCCAGTTCACGCGCAGGCGGAAGAAGACGAAATTGGCAGTCATGATCAGGATCGGCATCGCCGCCTGTTCGATCGAGACATTGATCGCTGTCGTGTAGTTGAGCGCCGTGTAGAAGATGGTGTTGAACAGGGTGAAGCCGCTGGCGCCGAGGGCGACCAGCACGAACCAGTGCTTGCGGACCATCGGCCAGTCCTTCTGGATGGTCTTCCAGCCGATGGGCAGCATGATCGCCACGGCCAGCACCCAGCGCAGGAAGACCAGCGTCATCGGCGAGACGTGATCGACCGCCAGCTTGCCGGCCACCGAATTTCCACCCCAAAGCAAGGTGGTGAGCAGCAGGAATATGTAGGCGCTTCGATGCATCGCGGGATTCCAGTCGCCGGAGCTGCGGTGTTTGCCGGCCTATTGCCCTCGCTCGCCCAAGTAAATGATGTCAAAGCCGAAAATTGTTGTGCCTCAGGGCATTTTCGACGGCAAAGAAAGGTCGCGCTCGCGAGGTCTTGACGTTATAGAGGCCTGTCGTTTCGAACCATATTCAAGCCGCTTGGCGGCGTCTCAAGGGAAAAGAAACATGGCCAATGTGGTGGTCGTCGGCTCGCAGTGGGGTGACGAAGGCAAGGGCAAGATCGTCGACTGGCTGTCGGAGCGCGCCGATGTCGTGGTGCGTTTCCAGGGCGGCCACAATGCCGGCCATACGCTGGTCGTCGACGGCAAGGTCTACAAGCTGTCGTTGCTTCCGTCGGGCGTCGTGCGCCAGGGCAAGCTGTCCATCATCGGCAATGGCGTCGTGTTCGACCCGCACGCTTTCGTCGCCGAGGTGGCAAAACTCAAGGCGCAAGGTGTCGAAGTGGCGCCGGATCGCCTGAAAATAGCCGAAAACACAGCGCTTATCCTGTCCCTGCATCGAGAGCTGGACGGATTTCGTGAGGACGCCGCATCCAATTCCGGGACGAAGATTGGCACGACCCGTCGCGGCATCGGCCCCGCCTATGAGGACAAGGTGGGCCGGCGCGCGGTCAGGGTGATGGATTTGGCGGATTTGGAAACACTGCCCTTGAAAGTCGACAGGCTGCTGACGCACCACAATGCGCTGCGTCGCGGGCTTGGTCATGCGGAAGTCACGCATGACGCGATCATGCAGGAACTAACCTCGGTCGCCGACGACATCCTGCCCTATATGGACCGGGTCTGGAAGATCCTCGACGACAAGCGCCGGGCTGGCGAGCGCATCCTGTTCGAGGGCGCGCAGGGCACACTGCTCGATATCGACCACGGGACCTATCCGTTCGTGACCTCGTCGAACACGGTTGCCGGACAGGCTGCCGCCGGCTCCGGCGTTGGCCCGGGCGCCATCGGCTATGTGCTCGGCATCACCAAGGCCTATACGACACGCGTCGGCGAGGGTCCGTTCCCGACCGAGCAGAAGAACGAGGTCGGCGAATTCCTCGGCACGCGCGGCCATGAATTCGGCGTCGTCACCGGTCGCAAGCGCCGCTGCGGCTGGTTCGACGCGGTGCTGGTGCGCCAGGCCGTCGCGGTCAACGGCATCAAGGGCATCGCGCTGACCAAGCTCGACGTGCTTGACGGGCTGGACGAGATCAAGGTCTGCACCGGTTACCGTCTCGACGGCGAGATGATCGATTATCTGCCGGCCAGCCAGGGCGCGCAGGCACGTGTCGAACCGGTCTACGAGACGCTCGAGGGCTGGAAAGGCACCACTGCCGGCGCGCGCAGCTGGAATGATCTGCCGGCCCAGGCGGTCAAGTATGTCCGCTACATCGAGGAGCTCATCGGCGCACCGGTCGCGCTCCTTTCCACCAGCCCGGAACGCGACGACACGATACTTGTGACCGATCCGTTTCAAGACTAGTTTCTGAAGCCTTTCCGGGCATCGCGGCTGATTTGCGGGGGCCGGCGCGGAAGCAAAATACAGGTCGACTGAAGCATGGCAGATTTCGTTGCTATTCTGAAAAACGCGCTCGACAAGCATGGCGACGAGACGCCGGAAAAGCGTACGCGCATCTATGCCAGCGTTCGCACCATGCTGGCGAAGAAGCTTGGTGAACGTTCGCCGCCGTGGGCTCCCGAAGCCATAGCCACGCAGATGCGTTCGCTGGAAGACGCCATTACAAGCGTCGAGCGCGATTATGCCAAGAGCGTGCCGGAGACCGACCCGCTCGCGGAGCTGGAACACATCTTTTCGTCGATCGATCGCAACAAGAACCAGCCAAGCCATACGAGGCAGCCGGCGAAGGCGGAATCGGCCTGGCCGGCACCGCCCGTCGCCAAGCCCGAGCCCTATCAACCCGCGCCGCCGCCTGCCGCCAAGGTCGAGCCAAGCTGGCAAAGATCGACGCCGGCGCCTGCCCAGCCGGCTCGCGCCGACACGCCTCTTCCAGGCATGAACGCCGAGGAGGCGGACGACGAGGCCGATGTCTTTTCCAGCAACGAAGACAATGAAGAGC
>NZ_RZPW01001190.1:0-1160 GCF_003998455.1 Mesorhizobium sp. M7A.F.Ca.CA.001.08.2.1
GGCGTGCTGTTGTCCAGGATACCGCCAAAGATGCTAACAATGTCATCGCCGTTTCCGTCATAATCGTTGACGATGACTGTTGACGAGTCGTTGGCTTGCCCCTTGTATCCCGCGAACCCCGTCGTGAATACGCCGCCGACATCCTGGACGTTTCCAGTTGTGCTGCACTCGACCGTGACCGATGTCGTTTCGAACGTCGTTTCGGCCGAGATGCCTGAGCCGACTGTTGTACCAGCACCGCTTGCGATAGCCGAGCACGCTTCCGCGCCAGATATCTGCAACGTGGATGCCGCCGCTAACGCAAGCAACGAAACACCCGCCAATTGATAGGCCTCGCGCGGCACTCTCATTCGATCCCACCTTACGAGAATCGATACCGTCACAGTTAAGGCAATTACAATAAATCACCGGCCCTTCAATGGGGCTCGTTGACTTGATTGACAGGCAGTGTACGCAGCGCGCTGCTCGTCGGCAATGGTTAGGCGTTCGCTCTCAGGCCACTATAAGGTCATGTGTGGCGACAAGGTCACTATCGAACTCAGATTGAACCGCTCAGATGCAGTACGACGCGGTACAAGGACGCGAACATCTAGAGGTCAGAATAGGCTGCCGAAACGGTCAGGCTTCCCGCGTGGGCAACCTTGCGGTCGTAACTTGCCCATATTTCCCCGCCGCACTGCTGGGCCCAGCGATGACAAAAAGAAAAATCGGTAGGCAAGTCCACGTCCGGCGTCACGATCTTCGAAAATGGCGTCAGAAAGCTCTCGAACTGTGCGGCGTATTTGTTTTTTCTGTAGCGCGACCGGTTCACCGTTTCGGGCAGTTTGTCAATTATCCTGGCGACGCAGTCGCGCGAAACCAAGAAGATACCCGTGCCACATAGCGATACCCGGACAAAGCCGCCCATCTCCTGCCGCGGTTCGATGATGGTTCCGAGGAACTCCAGGCTTTGCGCAAAGGCCTTGTCGAACGGCAGTTTCGACAGCGAGTGAAGTTTGCGAAGGTCGACCAGACGCCGCGGATACAAAGTGCCGACTACAGGCTTGTCGAGCGCCAGCATCGCGGCAATGAGATCGGGCGAAAAGCCCATGTCGCTGTCGATCATCAGGATGTGACTGCAGTCCAGCTTCTTGTAGTAGAAATTCGTGAGCAGATAGTTC
>NZ_RZPW01001191.1:0-1151 GCF_003998455.1 Mesorhizobium sp. M7A.F.Ca.CA.001.08.2.1
GGGCCGGCGGCTGACGTGTCGGCAAGATCGGCGCTCACCGCCTCGAATTGCCCGCCCATCGTTGCGATCTTTCTGGCCGTATCGTCCATCGACGAGCGACCGACGCCGATCACCGTGCCGCCGGCGCGTGCGATCGATACGGCGATGCCCTGGCCGATGCCGGTGTTGGCGCCGGTGACCAGGATACGTTTTCCGGCAAGGCTGAAGGGGTCGCTCACCGCAGATCGCCCAACGCCACCGGGTCGACATCGGTGTAGTCGACATTGTCGCCGGCCATCGCCCAGATGAACGCATAATTGGAAGTGCCGGCGCCGGAGTGGATCGACCAGCCCGGCGACAGCACGGCCTCTTCGTTGGCCATGACGATATGGCGCGTTTCGTCCGGCTCGCCCATGAAGTGGAAGACGCGCGCCGTCTCGGCCAGGTCGAAATAGAGATAGGCCTCCATGCGCCGGTCATGCACATGGCAAGGCATGGTGTTCCAGATAGAGCCCGGCGCCAGCTGGGTCATACCGACCACCAGCTGGCAGGTCTTTGCGCCATCGGCATGGATGAACTGGAAGATCGAACGCTCGTTGCAGGCATCCTTGCTGCCAAGATCGAGGCGCTTTGCATCGCCGATGCGGATCAGCCGGCTGGGATGAGCCAGATGCGCCGGCGCGCTGAGCAGATAGAACTTCGCCGGCGCCCCCTCGTCCGCTGAGGCGAAGGACACATCCTGTGTGCCCATGCCGAGATAGAGCATGTCGCGCGCCTGCAATTCGAAGGACTGGCCGCCGGTCGTGATGACGCCCACGCCACCGATGTTGACGGCGATCAACTCGCGCCGGTCGAGGAAACCTTTGGTGCCGGTCGGCTTGATCGCCTCCAGTTGGAGCGGCGAGCCTATCGGCACGGCGCCGCCGACGATCTTGGTATCGAACTCGAACTCGCTGCTGTCCGGGTTCGGCTCGAAGAGGATCTTGACGCGAGCGAACTGACCGGTACCGCCAGTCTGCTTCTTGTGCGTGTAGTCCTGCTCGTGCTTGCGGGTGATCGTCTCGCGATAGGCCACCTGCGGTGCGCCGACATTGGCCTCGACCTTGAACTCGCGACGCATGCGGTCGACGATGATGTCGAGGTGGAGTTCGCCCATGCCGGAAATGATGGTC
>NZ_RZPW01001192.1:0-1144 GCF_003998455.1 Mesorhizobium sp. M7A.F.Ca.CA.001.08.2.1
TTATGGAAGCGGTTGCCCGCAGAGCGAAGAGCAGCCATAAACACTGATGCTGCGCCTTGAGCGACTGCCGTCTCGCCGCCGACCCGCGGGCGCGTCCAATGCTACCTTCATCGAACACCGTGAGGCGTCAGCCTGCCGGGCCTGTCGGGCCGATCGGACCGGTCACTCCTGAAGTGGCTTGCTGCGCCGTCACGGCGGAGAGTTTCTGTCGTTTGAGCAGCATCGGCTTTTCATAGATCTTCTTCATGGTCACGGCCTCCCTCCGCAAAGTTCGATTGCGGCAGCGTCATCGCCGGCCGCGCTCCTGTCAAGCCGACCTGGTCGAGGGCCGGCCAACCCGAACGAAAATCCACGCCTCAATTCCTGTCGGCCGGCTTGGAACGCATGCGCGAAACCGTCTCGCGCTCGGCGCGTTTGGAGCGCAGCGGCGGCAGGTCGCGGTCGATCAGGTCCATGTCCTCCAGCACCATATCGCCCATGCGCTTGAAGGCGATGTCGAGCGCGCCGGCGCGGTGAGCCGAGCGCAGGAAGCCGGGCAGGGCGCGCACCGGATGGTCCCGCGCCAGCGGTTCTTCGGGGAAAACGTCGCTGGCGGCGACGATGTGGCCGCTCTTTACCGCCGCCATCAGCGCCGGGAAGTCCACCACGCCGGCGCGGCTGAGCAGGATGAAGGCAGCGCCCTTGCGCATGCCGGCAAAGGCGTCGGCACCGAGAAAACCCTGGTTCTCGCTGGTCACCGAGGCAACGACGAAGATGAAGTCGCTGGTCGACAGCACCTCGTCGAGGGAGGCCGGCTCGACGCCGTTGTCGATGAGGATCGATGGCGGCAGCCACGGATCGAAGACTTTGGTGCGGGTGCGGAAACCCGACAGCAGCCGGTTGAGCGCCCGGCCGAGATCGCCGAAACCGATGATGCCGACATCGGCGCCAGACAAGAGCCGCGCCGTCTGGTTGCCGTCGCCGCCCCACAGTTCCTGTCCCTGGCGGAAGGCGAGGTCGGCATCGACGATGCCGCGGGCGAGATTGAGTGCCATCGCAAGGCCAAGCTCCGCGACCGGCTCGGCGAACACCAGGCCGGTGGTGACGACATGGATGCCGCGCGCGAACAACGTCTCGTAGGGCATGTTGTTGATGAGGTTGGTCT
>NZ_RZPW01001193.1:0-1142 GCF_003998455.1 Mesorhizobium sp. M7A.F.Ca.CA.001.08.2.1
GCGCAAAGCAGCGCCAACGCTTTGGCCGCTGCCGAGGCCGCGGTCGGTGCGATCGGCATGGTGCCTGGCGCCATCGTGCCGTTTCCGGGCGGCATTGCCCGTTCGGGTTCCAAGATCGGTGGCAAATACAAAGGCATGATCGCCTCGGCCAACGAAGCCTACGCGCCGACACTGCGCGGCGTCGTCGCGAGTGAACTCGGTCCCGACATCAACGCCGTCCTGGAAATCGTCATCGATGGTGAGACCAATGATGCAGTTGCCGCCGCGATGAAGGCCGGCATCAAGGCTGTCATAGATCTCGGCCCGAAAAGAGGCGCGGTTCGGATCAGCGCCGGCAATTACGGCGGCAAGCTCGGAAAATTCATCTACTCGCTGAAGGATATGCTGCCATGAAGGCGCTGACCTTCACCCTGGTTGCCGAGCCGGCGGAGCGCCTTGACCTATCGCCGCTGACGCCGGAGCGGCTGGCCGGAATCGAAAGGCGCGACGTCGAAAGAATCCAGATCGGCATGTCGAAGCACGGATCGAAGGTGGGCGACATTTTTCGCGTCGCCGGCAGCGATCCGACATACATCGTGTTCGAAGGCGGAAGCACGCGCCTCGACCTTGTGGCGCAAGGCATGCGGGGTGGGTCGGTTCGCCTCGTTGGCAATGCCGGCGCCCAGGCCGGGCGCGCCATGCGCGGTGGCAAGCTCACGATCGAAGGCAATGCGGGTCCACACGCCGGCTCCGGCATGCGCGGCGGCAGGCTTGAGATAACAGGCAATGCCGGCGACCACCTCGGTGCGCCGCTCGTCGGGGAACTGGCCGGCATCAACGGCGGTGTTTTGATCGTCAGGGGCAAAGCGGGCGCCTTCGCCGCGGACCGCATGCGGCGCGGCCTGATCGCGGTGCTGAAAGGCTCCGGCGACCATGCAGGTAGCCGTATGATCGCCGGCACCCTGGTGGTGGCCGGTGGCACCGGTGAGATGCCCGGCTATCTGATGCGTCGCGGTTCGATCCTTCTCGATCGCGCGCCGGCACGCATGTCGCCGAGCTTCGTCGAATGCGGCGCACCCGAAAGCGTCTTCGCCGCCATCATCGATCGTCATCTGATCGGCGAGGGGATTTTGAAACGGCCGCTTCTGGGGAACGCACCGCGC
>NZ_RZPW01001194.1:0-1139 GCF_003998455.1 Mesorhizobium sp. M7A.F.Ca.CA.001.08.2.1
GGAGCGCCGCCACTGCATGATGATGTCCTTGCCGTCGACCATGATGCGGCTTTCCGGGTCGGGCAGGTCTTCGCACATAAGGTACCAGTCGACGGCGTGGCCGGCCATGAAGTCGAGCGCGAATCCCGGCGTGTACTTGACATTGGCCCGCAGCATGTTGCCGTCGATCTTGCCGAGCAGTTGGACGTTCCCCAGCGGCTTACCGCCCTTGCCGTCGGACAGATAGTAGTCGTTGAGCATCAGCGTCTTCTGGTAGACGGCATCGTTGCGGCGGCGCGGATCGATCGCCAGCATGGCGCTGGAATTGTGGTTCATGAAATTGCGCCCGACCTGATCGGAGCGGTTGGCAAGGCCCTTGCCATCAGGAGACGGTGATCGCAGCAGGATGACGGCGGAATTGACCGCGCCAGCGGAGAGGATGACCAGTTTCGGCGCGACCTTTTTCAGCTCACCATTCTGCCGATAGTGGATGGCAGCAATGGTTTTGCCGTCGGTCGATGCCTCCAGGTACTCGACATAACAGCCGGTCTCGAGCCGGATGTTGGTGTCCTTCAGGGCCGCCGTCAGCGGTCCTGTCTGCGCGTCGACCTTGCCCTGGCCGGTGTTGGGAAACGCATCCCAGCCGGTCTTGCCCTCTTTCAGCCAGGTGTCGATGTCGACGCCGAGCGGCAGCGAGGCCGGATGCAGGCCGAGGGTTTTCAGCTCGGCGCGGGCGCGGGCGATCGGCGCCTCGTCGGGCACCGGCTTGTAGGCGTAGGGGATCGAATGGAACGGCTCGGTCGGATCCTCGCCCAGTGCACCGCGCACGCGAAACAGCTGTTCGGCTTTCGAATACCAGGGCTCGAATTCCTCATAGGAGAACGGCCATGCCGGCGAGACCCCGCCAAAGTGCTCCATGGCGGCGAAATCTTCCTTGCGGTAGCGGATCAGCACCGCGCCATAGAACTTCGAATTGCCGCCGACATAATAATAATTGCCGGGGTTGAAGGCGGCGCCGCCGGCCTCACGCCACATCTCCTTCGGCCTATAATGGCCGTCGACGAAGATCGAGCGCGTGTCGCGCGCGTGCGGCGTCGCCGGCAACGGCTCGCCGCGCTCGAGCATCAAGATCGAGGCGCCGCTGCCGGCAAGGCCGGAAG
>NZ_RZPW01001195.1:0-1138 GCF_003998455.1 Mesorhizobium sp. M7A.F.Ca.CA.001.08.2.1
CCACATGGGGCATCGCCACCTCATCGATCCGTTCGAAACGGGAACCGCTCGCCGGCCGCATCGCGCGGCCTGAGAACAGCTCCCGCAGAAGCGTCACGATGGCCATGATCAGCAGCGATGCGGCGAAAGCCGCGCCGACGATCGGCCCGACCTTCGGGAAATAGGCCTCGGAGGGAACCGACGCCTTCGAGGCGATCCGGGCGTCGACCGGCAGATAGTTGCGGTCTTGGCGCGAAGCGGCTTCGCGGTAGTTGGTCAGGTAGAGTTCGAGTTGCTGCCGCTTGGCGGTCGCGTCGCGCTGCAGTGCGTCGAGGTCGACCTGTTGTTCGCCGGCCTGCGCCGAAGCGGCTTTCAATGTGTTGACGTCGGCGACGAGCTGGTTCTCGCGGGCCTTTGCCGTCTCGGCCTGCATCAACAGGCCTTTCATGATCTTCTGGGCCTCGCTGCGGATCTGCGCGTCGAGATCGGACAGTTGCGATTTCAGCGCGCGAATGCGCGGATGATTGCCAAGCAGCGTCGTCGACAGATCGGCGATGTTGGAGCGCAATTCGACCTGTCGCTCACGCAAGCGCTGGATCAGGTCTGACGACAGAACCTCCGGCACGGCGTCCAGCGAACCGCCATTCTGCAGCGCCCTGCGCACACCGTCGGCGGTCGCTTCGGCCGCAGCACGGTTGGCGCGCACTTTCGACAGTTCGCTCGACAGTTCCGAAAGCTGCTGGGTGGCCAGCACCGAATTGTTGCCACCCATCAGAAGATCGGACTGGGCGCGATAGGCGGCGACCTTCGCCTCCGCATCCTTGACCTGCCGCTGCAGGTCGGCGATCTCGGGCGCCAGGAAGTCTGCCGCGGCGCTGTTCGATTCGAGCTTTGCCGCCCCTTGCCCCGCTATATAGGCGGCAGCGATGGCGTCCGGTATGGCGGCCGCGAGCTTGGGATCTTCCGATGAGAACTCGACGGCAATGATGCGGGTCTTCTCGACGCCGTAGACGTTGAGCTTCTCGTGCATTTTCTTGAGCACGCGCTCTTCCGTCGGAATTTCCATCGGGTCGCTTTTCAGGCCGACCAGAACCAGAGCGCGGCTCAGCGCCGACATGTCGAGCGCTTCATTGAACTCGGGCAGTTTTTCCAGCCCAAG
>NZ_RZPW01001196.1:0-1136 GCF_003998455.1 Mesorhizobium sp. M7A.F.Ca.CA.001.08.2.1
GCGTGACATTGACCAGGCGGTTCATCTCGGTGCGGATCGTCTTGCAGGCCTTGAGGCCGTCCAGCGTCAGCGGCACCTTGATGCAGACATTGTCGGCGATCTTGGCCAGAACCTTGGCCTGCTGCATCATCTCGGAATATTCGGTGGCGGTGACTTCAGCCGAGACCGGACCCTTGACGATGTCGCAAATCTGTTTGGTGACCTCGGCGATCTTGCCGCCGGATTTGAGGATCAGCGACGGATTGGTGGTGACGCCGTCGAGCAGCCCCAGATCGTTCAGCTCACGGATATCCTTGACGTCGGCGGTGTCGACAAAAAATTTCATGGCGGGTCTCCTGAAGATTTTCATGTGCATGCCATGCACATTTGGGGTCGGCCTTTGATCTAGACCAAAGTCAGGGCAAGGTCACGCCTCATGATCGAAGATTCGCCCTTTGTAGCAGCCGCACCGGTGCTGGTGCCGATGCCCGCCGAACGCCCCTACACCTACGCCGTGCCGGCCGGCATGCGCGTGGTGCCGGGCTCGATCGTGCGTGTGCCGCTCGGGCCGCGCCAGGTCGCCGGCATCGTCTGGGACGGCGCGGTCGAGAAGGTCGACGCGAAAAAGCTGCGTCCTATCGAACAGGTCTTCGACTGCCCGCCGATCGACCGCGCGATGCGCCGTTTCGTCGACTGGGTGGCGCAGTACACGCTATCGCCGCCCGGCATGGTGGCGCGCATGCTGCTCAGGGCGCCGGAGGCTTTCGACCCCGAACCGTGGATCGAGGGGTTGCAGCGCACGCTTCTCGCACCTGACCGGATGACGGGCGCCAGGCAGCGCGTGCTGGAGACGGCCGAAGGCGGCCTTGCCTGGACGCGCTCCGGCCTCGCCCACGCCGCCGGCGTGTCGTCTACGGTGATCGACGGCCTGAGGGCGCAAGGCGTGTTCGAGACCGTGATGATCCCGCCGCGCCCGGTGGTGGCCGCGCCCGATCCCGGCTACGCTATTCCGGAACTGATGCCGGACCAGGGCGCCGCGGCGCAGATGCTGCGCGCCAATGTCGCAGCCGGCGTGTTCAACGTCGCGTTGCTCGACGGCGTCACCGGTTCGGGTAAGACCGAGGTCTATTTCGAGGCGGTGGCGGCTGCGCTCGACC
>NZ_RZPW01001197.1:0-1131 GCF_003998455.1 Mesorhizobium sp. M7A.F.Ca.CA.001.08.2.1
GCTTCAACGTGCCGGAAGTGCCATATCTGAAGGTCAAGCCGGAATTCCGCCGCCAGATCGTCGTCGACACGACAGGCGAGGCGCCCGGCACCATCGTCGTCCATCTCAAGGAGCGCATGCTCTATCTCGTCCAGCCGGGTGGCGATGCCATTCGCTACGGCGTCGGCATCGGCAAGGACGGTTTCCGCTGGTCCGGCCGCGCCAACATCCAGTACGGCAGGGAATGGCCGACCTGGACGCCGCCGCCGGAGATGATCGCCCGCAAGCCTGAACTGGTGAAATGGCAGGCCGGACAGCCCGGCGGCCTCACCAATCCGCTCGGCGCGCGTGCCCTCTACATCTACCAGGACGGCAAGGACACCGGCTATCGCATCCACGGCTCGCCCGAATGGTGGAGCATCGGGCAAGCGATGTCGTCGGGCTGCGTGCGCCTGATCAACCAGGACATCATCGACCTCTACAGCCGCGTCTCCAAGAAAAATCCGGTCGTCGTCGTCTGACGCTTATGCGGCGTGTTGGCGCCGCTCGAAACTCCCGTTGCGCGATGCGGCAAGACAGGCCAAGGTGCCTTGAAAACCATCGCGCCGGGAGAAATCAAGCATGGCTGGAACGTTTGTCATCGCGCAGGGCGGCGGCCCAACCGCCGTCATCAACCAGACGGTTGTCGGGGCGACGCTGGAGATCCGCAAGCGGCATCCCGGTGCCAAGGTGCTGGGCTCGATCCATGGCGTGCGCGGCATCCGTGACGGCAATTATGTCGACCTTTCCGCCATTCCGGAAGACCGCCTGCGGCTGATTGCCGGCACGCCGAGCGCCGCCCTCGGCTCGACGCGCGACAAGCCCGACGCCGCCTATTGCGATGTCATCCTCAACGGCCTGAAGAAGGCCGGCGCCGACGCCTTCATCTATATCGGCGGCAACGACACGTCGGGTACCCAGCAGATCCTGACCGACGCCGCCGGCGGCTCAATTGCCTTTGTTCATGCGCCAAAAACCATCGACAATGATCTAGAGGAAAACGACCACACGCCGGGCTTTATTTCGGCGGCCGAGTTCGTCGCCGGCGCCTTCCTGTCCGTCGATCTCGATTTTCGCGCGCTGCCCGGCATCTATGTCGGCATCGTCATGGGC
>NZ_RZPW01001198.1:0-1124 GCF_003998455.1 Mesorhizobium sp. M7A.F.Ca.CA.001.08.2.1
CCCAGGCGGAGAGCAAAGGATTCGGACCCGGCGAAGGCGGAGGAACCCGTGCCGCCATATCCGCCACCGCCGCCGATGGACTGGGCGAAGATGCCGTATGACCCATCCTTGTGTGTGATGATCTCGCCATCGTTGGTGACGGTGACCTTGCCACCATCGGCCTCGTTGTCGGGGTCGTTGGGGTCGCCGACCACCGGGATCGGAATCCCGTTGGGTATGCTGGCACCGCCACCGATTGTCATGTCTGCTTCCGATGCGCCGGTCGCGGCACCCGGGGCACCCCCGCCACCGCCGATCGACTGCGCAAAAATGCCGTGCGAGATATAGCCCAGTGTTTCAATCTTGCCGAAGTTGTTGACCTCGACCTCACCGCCGATGCTGCCACTGCCGCCTTGGCCGCCAATATACATGGTAACGGCCGTCTCGGCCTTACCAGTCTCCGTCGAGCCAGCGCCACCCGCACCACCGCCGCCGCCCACCGACTGTGCGAAGATGCCGTGCGAGTTGTCGTCCTGCGTCAGGATCGAACCGCTCTGGAAGTTCTGGACGTGAACCTTGTCGCTGGTACCGCCAGCGCCGCCGGCGCCGCCGAGGCTCAGCGTGATGGCGATCTTCGAGTCGGTGGATGACGTGCCGGACGCGCCGCCGACGCCACCGGAGCCGCCGATCGACTGCGCCAGGATGCCGTGGGAATTGGCCTTGTCGGTCTGGATTATGCCGCTGTTTTCGACATTGACCTTGCCACCGTTGCCGCCGACCTCACCCGAGCCGCCAAGCGACAGGTTTACCGCGACTTCACCGCCATCGCTCTTGCCCTTGCTTTCGCCGGCACCACCTGCGCCGCCGCCGCCACCGACCGACTGCGCGAAGATGCCTATCGAGCGCTCCTGCTTGGTCCATATCGTTGCGCCGGCCATATTGACGACATCGACCTGGTTGCCATTGCCGCCCTTGCCACCCGCACCGCCAAGCGAGCCGCCGATTGCGTAAGTGCCAAGCACGCCAGAGCTGGACGAGCCGCCGACACCGCCGCCGCCACCGATCGAATTGGCGCTGATGCCATAGGAATCGGCGCCGTCCGTGACGATCAGATTGCGGTTGGTGACCGAAACCGTGCCGCCATT
>NZ_RZPW01001199.1:0-1122 GCF_003998455.1 Mesorhizobium sp. M7A.F.Ca.CA.001.08.2.1
ACCTCCTTCATCGCGAGATTGTAGATCGGCGCGTAAGGTTTTCCAGCGATCAATGTGCGGCCGCCGAGCTGGGCATAGTCACGCGCCAGCGCGCCGGCACACCAGATGATGCGTTCGCCACGTTCGACCACGATGTCGGGATTTGCGCAGATGAAAGGCAGGTTCCTGGCGCGCAGCCGCCGCAGGAGCTCCGCGTAATCCTCGGGCTTCTCGACCTCGTCGTCGAACAGGCCGGTGCAGACGACGCCGGATGCCTCGAACTCCTCGACAAGCTCGACGTCGAGACCTTCATAGAGGGTGAAGTCGCGGTCGGCGCCGATGTGGAAAATCTTGCGCGGCCCTTCGGCGATCAGATCCCGGGTCACGTCGCCTGAGGTAACCACCCGGTCGTAGGCTGACGGTGGAACACCGATCGCGTTCATCTGCGCTACGACATCGGCACTTCTGCGCGGCGAATTGGTGATCAGGACGACGGGGATTTTCGCCTCTCGAGCCCTTGCCAATGCGGAGGCTGCCACAGGGAAATGCGTTTCGCCATTATGGACCACCCCCCAGACGTCGCACAGGATTGCCGAATAGGCCTTCGACACGTCTTCGAGCGAGCCGATGATTTCAGGCGAATCCGCCATGCCGTTTCCTTCAGTCATGATCGTTGCGACCGCCACGACAGACGGTTCGCCGCAGCCGGTTCGGATTAGCCGAACCATTCCGGCCTGTCACCAGCTTTCGCCAGGCACGATTGGTTAGCGGTTGGTGAAGTGCTGACCCGGCAATAGAGCGATTTGCCAAACCCGGCCTTCAGCGTTTTGTGGAAAGCTGGCGTCGATCGAGAATCCGCCGGCGGGGGCCGCTCCAAGACATGCATGGACTTTGGCGTCAGTTCTGCCGCGACCAGCGCGGCAACTATGCTCTTATGACGGTCGTCGCGATGGTTCCGCTGATGGGCACCCTGGCAATGGCCGTCGACTTCACCGAGATGAGCCGCGAAAAACAGGCGGTTTCGAACGCGCTCGATGCCGCAAACTTCGCCACGGCGCGCCGGCTGACGGAGGGTGCCACCGACGACCAGTTGCGGGCCTATGCGCTCGACTTCTTCAATGCCAACCTCAACAAGATCAATCC
>NZ_RZPW01000119.1:0-10998 GCF_003998455.1 Mesorhizobium sp. M7A.F.Ca.CA.001.08.2.1
ATCGGGCTTGGGCTGACCGTCACCTCGCTGATCATGACCGGCATCCTGATCGCTGCCCTCGTCCTGCAGTTTGCGCAGAAGCGTTACGTGCCGTGGGCCTACTGGCTGGCGGTGGTGCTGATCAGCATCGTCGGCACCCTGGTGACGGACAATCTCGTCGACACTTTCGGCGTGCGCCTGCAGACCACGACCATCGCCTTCTCGGTTGCGCTCGCCGCGACATTCGCGGTCTGGTACGCCAGCGAACGGACGCTGTCGATCCACACCATCTTCACCACCAGGCGCGAAATCTTCTACTGGCTGGCGATCCTCTTGACCTTCGCGCTCGGCACCGCCGCCGGCGATCTCGTCGCCGAAAGCTTCGACATGGGCTACCTCACCACAGGCCTGCTGTTCGGCGGCGCCATCGCGCTCATCGTGCTGGCCTACTGGCTGCTCAATCTCGACGGCATCCTGGCCTTCTGGCTCGCCTATATCCTGACGCGGCCGCTCGGCGCCTCCTTCGGTGACCTGCTGTCGCGATCGGCCAGGCATGGCGGCCTGGGCTTCGGCACCATCTTCACCAGCCTGCTCTTCCTCGGCTGTATCATTGCGCTCGTCCTGCACATGACCCTGAAGGGGACAACCGACGAAGCCGATGAACTGTTGCTGGACCTGGACTAGGTGCAGAGCGGATGCGCTAGCATTGACAATTGCCGAAAACCCCACCGCTTCGGCCAATCGTGAACGTTCTAGCGCCACCATCCCTGCGCCTTCGTGACATCCTAGGAACAAGCCCGTGCCGGTGATAGCCTCTCCATCTCGGCAACGGACCGGACCTTTCATGCGACTGCTTCTCGTCGAGGACGACCACAGGACGGCCGACTATATCGTCAGGGGACTGACCGAGGCCGGCCATGTCTGCGATCTCCTGCGCAACGGCCATGACGGGCTGTTCGCGGCGACCCGGGGCAAATACGACGTGATCGTCGCCGATCGGATGATCCCCGGTCTCGACGGCCTGTCGATGGTCAAGGCGGTGCGCGCCGCCGGCGTGCGGACGCCGGCGATCTTCCTCACCTCCGTCGGCGGCATCGACGACCGCGTCGAGGGGCTCGAGGCCGGCGGCGACGACTATCTGGTCAAGCCCTTCGCCTTTTCCGAACTCCTCGCCCGCATCAATGCGCTTGGCCGGCGGCCGGCGGCGCAGGAGCAGAAAACCGTCCTGCGGGTCGTCGACCTCGAAATGGACCTGATCATGCGCCGCGTCACGAGGCGGGGCCAGCCGATCGACCTGCAGCCGCGGGAGTTCAGCCTGCTGGAAGTGCTGATGCGCGGCGAAGGCCGCGTCATCACCCGCACCATGCTTCTGGAGCGTGTCTGGGATTTTCATTTCGATCCCAGGACCAGCGTCGTCGAGACCCATATCAGCCGGCTGCGGGCCAAGGTCGACAAGCCCTTCGAAACCCAGCTCATCCACACCGTCCGCAACACCGGCTACAGCCTGCACGCGCCATGACCGGAACCTGGTCCCGCCTGCTTCGCAGCACACCATTCCGGCTTGCCCTGACCTTCGCCTTCCTGTTCGTGCTGGCCTTCGTCCTGTCTGGCGCCATCGTCTACCAGATGATGAGCGCCGATCTTGCCGAGCGGCTCGACGACACCATCAAGGAAACCTACGCGGTCGTCGCCGCGACCTATGCCGAGAACGATCTCAAGGAGCTGGTTGAGACCGTCGGCAGCCACTCCCTGCGCAGCCTCAAGAAGGAGCAGCTGTTTTCGTTGACCGACGCAACGGGCAATCGCCTGGCCGGCAACTTCACCGCGGCAGGGCTTCCCGACGGCTTCTCGATGTTCGACACCGAAATGCCCGGCGTGCCGCCCGGCGCCGAGTACCGCGCCTATTCCGGCCCGGTCGGCGGCAACACGCTGACCGTCGCCTTCAGCCTTTCCGAGACGGAGGAGCTGGAGAGGATCGTGCTGATGAGCTTTGGCTGGGGAACCCTGATCATCACCGGGCTGGCGGTCGCCGGCGGCGCCCTGCTCGCCTCGCGCGTCCAGCGCCGTCTCGACGGCATCGCCGCCACCATGGTGGATGTCTCGCATGGACGGCTGGACACCCGCATTCCGCTGACCGGCAAGGGTGACGACATCGACATCGTCTCCAGCCAGGTCAATGCCGCGCTCGACCGCCTGTCGGCGCTGGTCGAAGGCATGAAACAGGTCAGCGCCAACATCGCCCACGATCTGAAGACGCCGCTCAACCGGTTGCAGATGATCCTCGACACCGCGTCGGAAAAGAACCTGTCGGGCCGGAAAATCGCCGCTGAACTGGCGGAGGCGCATGCCGAGAGCCTGCAGATCAACGAGACCTTCGATGCCCTGCTGCGCATCGCGCAGATCGAGGCCGGCGCCCGCCGGGCGCGGTTCACCGATGTCGATCTGGGCGAGGTGCTGCAAACCATCGCCGAGATCTATGCCGATGTTGCCGAGGACGACGGAAAGTCGCTGTCGTTGGCGCAACCACAGGAAACGACGGACCGGATCCATGGCGATCGCGAGCTGCTGACGCAGATGTTCGCCAATCTGGTCGAGAACGCGTTGCGCCATTGTCCATCGGGCACGACGATAAAGCTGTCGGTGGCGCGCCAGGACGAACGCGTCGTTGCGGGCGTCGCCGACAACGGTCCCGGCATTCCGGCGGCAGAGCGCGAGAAAGTGTTCCAGCGGCTCTACCGGCTGGACCACAGCCGCTCGACATCAGGCAGCGGCCTCGGGCTCAGCCTTGTCCGGGCCATCGCCGATCTGCACGGCGCATCGATCACGCTCGAGGATTGCCGACCGGGACTTGCGGTGGTGGTGCGTTTTCCGCTGGCTACGGATTAGCCGGCGAAACGGCTGGTGCTGTTCAAGCCCAGCTTGGGTTGAGAGGTCCCCTCACCTATCTATCCGCGTCGACAGGATGATCGATGACAGCGTCCGCTCGACTCCGTCCATGGCGCCGATCTGGTCGAGCAGCATGTCGAGGTCGCGGATCGATGGCGCGTCGACGATGACGATCATGTCGAAATTGCCGCTGACCGAATGCAGCGTCCGGACCGTCGCCAAACCGCGCAGGCCGCGCACCACCTTGTCGGCAAGCTTGGGCGTCACGGTGAGCAGCACATGCGCCCGCACCAGCCCCTGCTCATAATCCGGCGCCAGCCGCACGCCGTAGCCTGATATGATGCCGCGCTGCTCCAGCCGTTCGATCCGGCTCTGCACGGTTGTCCGCGAGACGCCAAGCCGCCGCGCCAGCTCGGCGGTCGAGGCGCGCGCATTCTCGCGCAGCAGCGAAAGCAGGGTCTGTTCGGCATCGCTGAGCATTTCGACGATTCTTCTCGGCGGACTGACCAATCAATGGGTTCGTTTCGTACAGAACCACGCTTCCTTTCGACGGGCAAGCTGCGAATCTGTGCTCACAACCAGTGAGGGATTTGTCATGAAGAAAATTGTCGTTGTCGGCGCCGGCAAGATCGGCTCGACCATTGCCGAGATGCTCGCCGCCACGGGAGATTATCAGGTCACGCTCGTCGACCGCTCGGCAGCACAGCTCGCAGCGGCCGAAGTCCCGGCCACGGTTGCGACGCTGGAGCTCGACATCGAAGCGTCCGGCACGCTTGAAGCCGCACTCGCCGGCAAATTCGCGGTGCTCAGCGCCGCTCCCTTCCATCTGACCACCCGCATCGCCGAGGCGGCGGCCAGTGCCGGCGTGCACTATCTCGACCTGACCGAGGACGTCGTCTCGACCCGCCGCGTCAAGGAATTGGCGCGTTCGGGCAGAAGCGCCTTCATTCCGCAATGCGGCCTGGCGCCGGGCTTCATCTCGATCGTCGCCAACGATCTCGCCAGCCGTTTCGATTCGCTGGAGAGCGTGCGCATGCGCGTCGGAGCTTTGCCGCAATATCCCTCCAATGCGCTGAACTACAATCTGACCTGGAGCACCGACGGCGTCATCAACGAATATTGCGAGCCCTGCGAGGCGATCGTCGAGGGCGAGCTGGTCGAGGTACCGCCACTGGAGGAGCGCGAGGAGTTCTCGCTCGACGGCGTCACTTACGAGGCATTCAACACCTCCGGCGGGCTCGGCACGCTGGCCGAGACGCTGAAGGGCAAGGTGCGCACGCTCAACTACCGCACCATCCGCTACCCCGGCCACGCCGCGATCATGAAGGCGCTGCTCAACGACCTCGGCCTGCGCCATCGCCGCGACGTGCTGAAGGACATTTTTGAAAGCGCCCTGCCGGCGACATTGCAGGACGTCGTCATCGTCTTCGTCACCGTCTCCGGCCGCAAGAACGGCCGCCTGCTGCAGGAGACCTACGCCAACAAGGTCTATTCCCAGCGTATCGGCCAGGTGGTGCGCAGCGCCATCCAGATCACCACGGCGTCCGGCATCTGCGCCGTGCTCGACATGCTGGCCGACGGCAGCCTGCCGGCGACCGGCTTCATCAAGCAGGAAGACATCGCGCTGGACGCATTTCTAGCCAACCGTTTTGGCCGCGCCTATGCCCAGCACGAAATGGTGAGCCGGCTGGCGGGGTGAAGCGCATAATCTCCCGCTTGAGGGGGAGATTAGCATCGAGCTATTTCCGCAAGACCATCGGCCGCCCAAGCAGAAACCGGACAAAATTGCCGGCGTTGCGCGAGGCCTTGGCCGAAGTCTGCGGCATCTGCTTTTGCGTAGTCTCTTTTCGAGCCGGCGCGCGCGCATTTGTCTCGGCACCGGGCCGGCCCACGGTGAAAGCCGGCTCGGCGACCGGCTTGCCGCGCAAGACATTGGCTGCATTGTTGTCATGAATGACGATGCACCATTGAGCCTCCTTCGAGGCCGCCCCGACAGTGTTGAAACGCGTCGCCATCTTCGTGTGCTCGTCGCAATAGACCCCGTTCATGGACGGTGATCGCTTCTCGACCAGAGTGCCGAAGGCCGACGTTGGATATTCGTGCTGCGTGTAGTGGTTGGTTGCCGCATCGAAATTCTGGCCGTGCGGAAAGGCGATATAGAGCGGTTGCTGGTTCACCTCGCCCTTGGCGATTTCCCGGCGCGCGTAGAAATCGACACGCTCCATGAAGGTCGGCGCCAGCGCGTCATCGCTGTCGAGCCGAGTCAGCAAAACAAATTCGGCATCCGTGTCGCTTTGGACAAACGCATTGAAGGCGACATTGTAGTTCTCGCCGGCCTTGATGAGAACCGGCCTGACATCAATCCCGGCCGCGCAGCCGCAGACGATCCGGATGTAGTTCTCATGTGTTTCGGAATCGAACGCAATCAGGACCGTAAAGTCCTTCTGCGACTGGCCCTCGAGCGACGGCGCGCAATAGGTGTCGAACAGCGCCAGCCGCTCGACCAGCCACACCGGGTCGAGATTGGCTCTGCCGTGTCCATTCCATTGGCTCGGCATGAAGCCGGTGGCGGTGTTGTAGCGAATCGCCACGTATTTCTTCAGGTCGGTGCTCATGGGAGGAGACTAGAGCATGATCCCGAAGGGTGGAATCCGGTTCTCGGAAAACATGGTACGCGGCACTTTCCCGCCAATCGCTTTGGTCGCGCCTAGATGAGCGGCTGGCGAGGGAAGGAAGAGAGCTGGCTCGAACAGGTTCGCCCCTTTCCTCAAATATGCAGCGCGTGTCCCAGCGCCTTCAGCGCTGCTTCCTGGAATCCCTCGCCCTGCGTCGGATGCGCGTGGATGGTGCCGGCGATGTCCTCCAGCCGCGCGCCCATCTCCAGCGCCAGCCCGAACGCCGCCGCCAGTTCCGACACACCCTGCCCGACCGCCTGGATGCCGAGCACCAGATGGTTGTCGGCGCGGGCCAAGACGCGGACAAAGCCGTCCTCGCCCAGCTTCGTCATCGCCCGGCCGTTGGCCGCGAACGGGAACATGCCGATCTTGATCTCGCCGCCGAGCGCCTTGGCTTCTTCCGGCGAAAGACCAGCGGTCACCAGTTCGGGATCGGTGAAGCAAACGGCGGGTATCGAACGCTTGTCCCAGCTGCGCTTGTGGCCGGCAACGATCTCGGCAACCATCTCGCCCTGCGCCATCGCCCGGTGCGCCAGCATCGGCTCGCCGGTGACGTCGCCAACGGCGAAGATGCCGCGCATCGAGGTGCGGCACTGGTCGTCGATGCGGATGAATTTGCCGGCCATGTCGAGGTCGATCTGCTCGAGCCCCCAGCCCTCGGTCACCGGCTTGCGCCCGACCGTGACCAGGATTTTTTCGGCGGCGACCTTGGCGCTTTTGCCGTCCGAGGTCTCGACCAGCAACGCGTCACCCTTGGTTGAAAGCCCCTTGGCCTTGGCGCCCAGCATCACCTCGACGCCGAGCGCGGTGAGCCGCTTGACCACCGGCCGGGTCAGCTCCGCATCATACTGCGCCAGCACGCGCGGCAAGGCCTCGATCACGGTCACCTCAGCGCCCATCTTGGCAAATGCCATGCCGAGTTCCAGCCCAATATAGCCGCCACCGACGACCGCGAGCTTTTTCGGCACTTCGCTGAGCGCCAGTGCCTCGGTTGACGAAATCACCGACCCGCCAAACGGCAAGAACGGCAACTCGACCGGCGCCGAGCCGGTGGCGATCACGATGGTTTCAGCACGGATCACTTGGCTACCCGTCTCGGTCTCGACCGCGACCGTCTTGCCGTCGCGAAAGCTCGCCCAGCCATGCACGGTTTTCACGCCTGCCTTCTTGAGCAGGCCGGCGACGCCACTGTTGAGCCGGCTGACGATGCCGTCCTTCCAGGCGACGGTCCGGGCAAGATCGAGCGTCGGCGCGGTGACCGAAATGCCGAGCGGGCTCTTGCCGCCCGCCATGTGCGACACCTTCTCGAACTCCTCCGCCGCATGGATCAGCGCCTTGGACGGGATGCAGCCGACATTGAGGCAGGTGCCGCCCGGCTTGCCGGCCTCGACGATCACCGTATCGACGCCGAGCTGTCCGGCCCGAATAGCGCAGACATAGCCGCCGGGCCCGGCGCCGATGACGAGCAGCTTGCAGGAGATTTCTTTCATGATGGCACGCTCTTTCTGGTGGCGAAGACCCCCTCATCCGGCCGCTTCGCGGCCACCTTCTCCCCGGTGGGGAGAAGAGGCGAGCACAGACGCCGGCGACCTCCTCTCCCCTCGGGGAGAGGTCGGATTGCCCCGAATTGCCCTTCGCAATTCGGTTTTGGCAATCCGGGTGAGGGGGCCCTTGCGACCGTTCTCATCCCCTCAATCCACGAAAATCAGCGCCGGCGTTTCCAGCAGCGTCTTGATCCGCTGGATGAACACCGCCGCATCCCACCCATCGATCACCCGATGGTCGAAGCTCGACGACAGGTTCATCATCTTGCGCGGCATGAACTGGGTGCCGTCCCACACCGGCCGCACCATCATCTTGTTGACGCCGACGATCGCCACTTCCGGATGGTTGATGACCGGCGTCGTCGCCACGCCGCCCATGGCGCCGAGCGAGGTGATGGTGATGGTCGAGCCGGACAGCTCGTCGCGTGTTGCTGTGCCGGACTTGGCCGCCTCGGCCAGCCTGATGACCTCGGCGCCGCAATCCCAGATGTCGCGCGCCTCGGCGTGCTTGACCACCGGAACCACCAGCCCCGACGGCGTCTGTGCGGCGATGCCGATATGGATGCCGCCATGCTGATGGACGATGCCGGCCTCGTCGTCGAACAGGGAGTTGAGATTGGGCTGGTCCGCGATCGCCTTGACCATCGCCCGCATCAGGAACGGCAGCAGCGTCAGTTTCGGCCGCTCCACGCCAGGACGCTTCTCCTTGTTGAGCGCCGCGCGCAATTCCTCCAGTGCGGTGACGTCGATCTCCTCGACATAGGTGATGTGCGGAATGCGCGATTTGGACAGCGACATCTTCTCGGCGATCTTGCGCCGCAAGCCGACCACCTTGATATCCTGCACAGCATCGTTGCGGGCGAGGCCGGATGCCTTTGCGACCCGCGGCCCGCGCGCCAGGAACGCTTCGATGTCCTCATGGCCGATGCGACCGGCCGGACCGGATCCGGCAACCTGCCTGAGATCGATGCCGGCTTCTTTTGCCCGCAGACGAACGGCCGGCGACGCCAGCGGTCTTTCGCCTTCAGGCCGCGGCGCGCCGGAGACGGAAGGCTGCGCCGTGCTTTTCTGTGAGGCTGCCGGTTTCGCCTTGGGCTCGTCGCTTCTTGGCGATGTCTTCACGACCGGCGCAGCAGCCTCGGGCTTCGGCGTCGGAAGTTTTGCCGGAGGCTCAGCGGACACCGCTTCCACTTCGGCGCCTTGCGGCTTGGCGTTGCCCTCGCCCGCCACCTTCAGCCGCACGATGGGCGAACCGATGGCCACCGTGTCGCCGATCTCGGCGCCCAGCCACAGGATCTCGCCATCGACCGGCGACGGGATTTCAACCGTCGCCTTGTCGGTCATGACTGCGGCGAGCACAGTGTCCTCGCGGACGATATCGCCGACCTTGACGTGCCATTCGACCAGCTCGGCCTCGGCGACGCCTTCGCCGACGTCGGGCAGCTTGATGATGTGTTCGCCCATCTCAGGCTCCCATGGTTTCAAGCAAGGCACGGCCAACGCGGGCGGGACCGGGAAAATAATCCCACTCCTGCGCATGCGGATAGGGCGTGTCCCAGCCGGCAACGCGAGCAACCGGCGCTTCGAGGTGATAGAAACAGTTTTCCTGCACCAGCGCCGACAGCTCGGCGCCGAAGCCCGAGGTCAGCGTCGCCTCATGCACGATGACGCAGCGCCCGGTCTTTTTCACCGAGGCGACGATCGTATCGAGATCGAGCGGCAGCAGGGTCCTGAGGTCGATGATCTCGGCATCGATGCCGGTTTCTTCGACAGCCGCCTGCGCGACATAGACCATGGTGCCGTAGGCGAGCACGGTGAGGGCCGAGCCTGCCCTGCGGATCGCCGCCTTGCCGAGCGGCACCGTGTAGTGGCCGTCGGCCACCTCGCCCAGCTCATGCTTCGACCAGGGCGTCACCGGCCGGTCGTGATGACCATCGAACGGACCGTTGTAGAGCCGCTTCGGCTCGAGGAAAATCACCGGATCCGGATCCTCGATCGCCGCGATCAAAAGCCCCTTGGCGTCGTGCGGGTTGGACGGCACCACCGTCTTCAGCCCCGACACATGGGTGAACAGCGCCTCAGGGCTCTGGCTGTGCGTCTGGCCGCCAAAAATGCCGCCGCCGGTCGGCATGCGCACCACGATCGGGCAGGTGAAATCGCCGTTGGAGCGGTAGCGCAGCCGTGCCGCTTCCTGGGTCAGCTGGTCGTAGGCCGGGTACATGTAGTCGGCAAACTGAATTTCCACGCACGGCTTCAAGCCATAGGCGGCCATGCCGATGGCCGAGCCGACAATGCCGGATTCGTTGATCGGCGCATCGAAGCAGCGGCTCTTGCCATATTTGGCCTGCAAGCCCTGCGTGCAGCGGAAGACGCCACCGAAGAAGCCGACGTCCTCGCCGAACACGACGACTTTTTCGTCGCGCCCCATCGACACGTCCATGGCATCGCGAATGGCTTCGATCATGGTCCGCCTCGGCATGGCTCAGACTCCCGCCTGCTGGCGCTGGCGTCTGAGATGCGGCGGCATCTCGGCATAGAGCCCCTCGAACATGTCGCGCGTCGACGGCTTGCCGCCGGCATGCAGCGTGCCGTGGCCTTCGGCTTCCTTCTGCGCCGCGATAACCGTGTCGAGGATTTCCGCCTCGGCCTGCGCGTGCCGCTCGTCCGACCAGACGCCGAGCGCGATGAGATGGTTCTTCAGCCGCACGATCGGGTCGCCGAGCGGCCAGGCGTCGGATTCGGTCTTCGGCCGGTAGGCGGACGGGTCGTCCGAGCTCGAATGTGCGCCGGCACGGTAGGTGACATATTCGACCAGCGTCGGCCCGAGATTGCTGCGCGCCCGCTCCGCCGCCCATTTGGCCACGGCGTGGACGGCGAGGTAGTCGTTGCCGTCGACGCGCAGTGACGGGATGCCGAAGCCGAGGCCCCTGGCCGCGAACGTGCCCGAACCGCCGCGCGCGATGCCTTGAAAGGTCGAGATTGCCCACTGGTTGTTGACGACATTGAGCACGACCGGCGCCTTGTAGGTGGAGGCGAACACCAGCGCCGAGTGGAAATCGGACTCGGCCGTCGAGCCGTCGCCGATCCACGCGGCTGCGATGCGCGAATCGTTCGATATCGCCGAGGCCATCGCCCAGCCGACCGCCTGGATGTACTGCGTCGCCAGATTGCCGGAGATCGAGAAGAAGCCGTGCTCCTTCGACGAATACATGACCGGCAATTGCCGGCCCTTCAGCGGGTCGGCTTCGTTGGAATAGATCTGGTTCATCATCGTGACCATCGGGTAGCCATCGGCAATCAGCAGCCCTGCCTGGCGATAGGTCGGAAAGTTCATGTCGCCCGGCGCCAGTGCCTTGCGGAAGGCGCAAGCCACAGCCTCTTCGCCCAGATGCTGCATGTAGAACGAGGTCTTGCCCTGCCGCTGCGCCATCTGCATGCGCGCATCGAAGGTCCGTAGCGTCATCATGTGGCGCAGGCCGGTGAGAAGCTCGTCGCTGGACAGCAGGCCGGCCCACGGGCCGACGGCCTCGCCCGTGCGGTTCAGCACGCGGATGATCGAGAAGGCATGATCGCGGATGGTGCGCGGATCGACATCGATCTCCGGGCGCGGCACCGAGCCGGCCTTGGGGATCGGCACGTTGGAAAAGTCAGGCGTTCCGCCCGGCCGCACTTCCGGCTCCGGAACGTGGAAACGCAACATCCCAGCATCGGCCATGACCTTTGTCCTCCAATGTTGCCCGGAACAGATATTTGCATATCTGCGCCGCCAGTGCGAATTCGTCGGGTAGCCTGCGGACGTCGGTCCCGGCCGCGCCGGCCGATCCAGCCTCCCACGCACCCAAGATGAAGATATGTCCGCGAAATTTCTTGTCGATGTTGGGCGGTGGCGCGCAATTAGAGAGAAGGGTGGGCGA
>NZ_RZPW01000011.1:0-25866 GCF_003998455.1 Mesorhizobium sp. M7A.F.Ca.CA.001.08.2.1
GCCCATATCCGCCATGACGATCTAATCTCCGCCAAGGGCGTTTCGGTGGTCATGGCCCGTCAGCTGATCCTCAGGAACATCGATCTTTCGGTGCCAAAGGGATCATTCGTTTCCCTTATCGGTCCTTCCGGATGTGGCAAGAGCACCTTGCTCAAGGTGCTGGCCGGGCTGGTGCAGCCTACCCAGGGCAGCGTTTCGATCGCCGGGCTCGCGCCGGTCGAGGCGGCGCGCAAGCGGATGATCGGCCTCGTCTTCCAGGACGCCAACCTGCTCCCCTGGAAAAACGCCGTCGACAATGCCTCGATGCTGCTCGGCATCGCCGACAAGTCGCTCTCGCGCTCGGATCTGCGGGCGCGCGGGCAGGAGATGCTGGAACTGGTGGGGCTGGGCGACAGCGCCCACAAGCGGCCAAACGAGCTGTCGGGCGGCATGCGGCAGCGGGTCGCCATTGCACGGGCCCTGGCGCTCGATCCGGCGGTCCTGCTGATGGACGAACCGTTCGGCGCGCTCGATGCCATCACCCGCGATTCGATGGGCCAGTCGCTGCTGGAGATCTGGCAGCGGACCGGCAAGACGATCGTGCTCGTCACCCATTCCATCGACGAGGCCATCCATCTGTCGCGCCATGTTCACGTGCTGGGGATCAAGCCGGGACGGATCACCGAGAGCCTCGACATTGCGCTGCCTTACCCGCGCGACCTGTCGGTCACCGAAGATCCGGAGTTCGTCAGGCTGGTGGTCCAGTTGCGAACGATGCTGCGCTCCAGCCATCAACCGGGAGGCGCGTCTTGAGCGACCAACCCATAATCGACCTTTCCGAGCCGCGCCTCGCCTCCAGCTGGAGTGCGGCGACCGGCAGCTGGCTGCCGGCTGTCATCCTCCTGCTGGTGACGATCGTGCTGTGGGAAGCCGCGGTGCGGATCTTTGCCATATCCGCCTTCATCATTCCCGCCCCGTCCGAAATCGCGAAGTCGCTGGTGGCGCAATGGGGCACGCTGATGCAGGCGACGCTGGTGACGGCGGGCGAGATCCTGTTCGGCTTCCTGGTCTCGGTCGTGGTCGGCATTGCCATTGCGCTGGTCATCGTGCGCTTCGATTGGTTGGGACGCGCGCTGTATCCACTGGTGGTGCTGTTCCAGAACGTGCCGAAAGTCGCCCTCGCGCCGATCTTCATCCTCTGGTTCGGCTATGGGCTGGCGCCCAAGATCGGCCTGATCCTGGTCATCGCCTTCTTCCCGGTGACGCTGTCGATGCTGGCGGGCATGCAATCGGTCGACCGCTCGCTGCTGTCGCTGATGAATTCCGTCGGGGCCAGCCCGACGCAGATCCTGTTCAGGATCCGCGTTCCGCACTCGCTGCCGAACCTGATGGCCGGAACCAAGATCGCCGCCACGTTGAGCGTGATCGGCGCCATCGTCGGTGAGTTCGCCGGGGCGTCGGACGGTCTCGGCTACGTCATCCAGTTCGCGTCGACCCAGCTCGACACGGCGCTGGTCTTCGCAGCGCTGCTGCTCGTTTCCGTGCTTGGCATCGCCTTCTACTACGCCGCCGAAATCCTAGAACGCATCGTGGTGCCGTGGGCGCCGAAATTCAGCCAATCCTAGGCCCGCTCGATCAACCAATTCATAAAAGGGAACAAAAAATGCTGAGACGCTCACTTATCAAGGCCGCTACCTTCGCGGCGTTTGTTGCAGCACTCGGTTTTTCCAACGCGGCTCTGGCGGCGGACAAGGTCAACGTCCAGCTCGACTGGGTCGTGCGCGGCAATCACGCCATGTTCTTCGTCGGCAAGGAAAAGGGCTTCTTCGCCAAGAACGACATCGATGTGGCCGAGATCCGCAAGGGATCCGGCTCGCCGGACGCGATGCGGCTGGTGGGCAATGAGAACGCGGATTTCGGGTTCGGCGATCTTCCCACGCTTGCCGTCGCACGGTCGCAGAATGTCCCGGTCGTGGCGCTGGCAGCCGTCAATCAGCACTCGCCGCTGGGGATCATTTCGCTGGCCAAGACGCTGAAGCTCACCAAGCCGTCCGACCTCAAGGGACTGACCATCGGCATTCATCCGGCCGGTTCCACCTACATCTTCTTCAAAGGCTTCCTGGCCGCCAATGGCCTGACCGAAAAGGACATGACGCTGAACAGCGTCTCGCCTCCCTATGAAAGCTATTTGCTGCTTGGCCGGGTTCAGACGGTCGTCGGCTATATCGATGCGGAGGTTCCCGAACTGGAAGCGAAGGCCGGGGGCCCGGGCTCGCTCAGCATCATGATGGGGGCGGACTATGGGTGGAAAGCCTATGGCTCCGGCCTGTTCACCTCGCAGGCGATGATCAAGGACAAGCCGGACGTCGTGCGCCGCTTCGTCAAGGCATATAGGGAGGCCTTCGACTATGTCGTGGCTCATCCGGAAGAGGCCGCCGAGATCACCGCCAAGGCAGCGCCCGGCTATGCGGACAAGAAGGACGTACTGCTGGCGCAGATCAACGCCGACATCGCCTCGACGTTCACCAGCCCCGACACCAAGGAACACGGTCTCGGCTGGATGACGAAGACGCAGTGGGAGGAGACTCTGAAGACGCTGACGGACCAGGGCGTGCTCAAGGCGGCTCTGTCGGCGGACGACGTCTTCACCGACGCGTTCCTGGCGAAAGAATAAGAGGCTCGCGATGTTCGAACGGACGCAGGAATGAGCGCCTACCGGCAGACCAGGCTGTCCTGCGCCATGGCGCAGGACACATCACGCTCGCCTTTCGCCGCGTCGGTGCGGTCGAGCGTGATCTGCACGCGGGTGGCATATGCTCGGCTCGCCAGACCGCACCACAGCCGCTCGACGGGCAGGTTCTCGCGCTTGTCGTTGAGGATCGTGAACGTGCCGGTCTTCGCATCGAACCAGAGCTCGACGCGGGTCTTCTTGCCCGGCTCGATCGTTGCGATCCCGGCCGAATACCAGTGGGCGAACTCGGCGTTGCAGGAGAGGCCTTCGCTGCCCGCATTCGAAATCGTCAACGGAACCATGTCGAGCCCGTCAGTGCCGGTGCGGACGGCGACATGGTGCAACTCAACCGCGTTGGCGAAGGACGATAACGCCAGCATCACCGGAAGGGCATAACGGATCTTCACTTTGCCTGAGCTCCACAATGTAATTTTTCCTAGGCAGTCTATCTCGCTTTCGCGCAATAACAATAAGAATATTGATTGGTGAAACAACAGAGAGGGTAACATGTTAAAGCTTCTTAAGAGCAGTGTAAGTGCAGTTATATTGACCAGTGTCTTGTTGAGCGGCGCGCTTGCCGGCGAGGTCAAGTCGATCGCCATCCTCACGCCCGAAGAAGGCACGGACTACGGCTGGAACCAGCAAGGCATCGATGCCGCCAAGGCGGCTGGCAAGGCCGCCGGCGTCGAAGTGGTCGTGGCCCAGGGCCTCGGCTATGGCGATGTTCGTCCGACCTTGCGGGAACTTGCCTCCGACGGCGCCAGCCTGCTGATCGCGCATGCCAGCGGCTACAACACCTCGGCGCCTGAAATCGCCAAGGAATTGAAAGTTCCGGTGGCAATCGTCGACACGCCAGCCGGCCTGGAGAAGGGCCTTGTCGCCGACTATACGCTGAGCGGCCACGAGGGCGCCTATCTCGCCGGCCGTCTCGCCGCCAAGGTGTCGCGTTCCAAGTCGGTCGGCATCGTCGTCTCGGGCGAACCGCCATCGTGGAATTCGCAGTCGGCGGCGTTCGCGCAAGGCGTGAAGGCGGAGAACCCGGACGTCAAGATCACCTACGCGGTGATCGGCCCGGCCGCCTACAGCGATGCGGCCGGCGGCAAGCGCGTCACCGAAAGCGTGATCGCGTCGGGCGCCGACATCATCTTCGGCCAAGGCAACGGTTCGAGCTTCGGCATGCTGCAGGCGGTCGAGACGACCAAGGCAGCCGATGGCGGCAAGGTCTATTTCATCGACGTCATCGGCGACAAGTCACCGATCGACAAGGGCTTCCTGCTGTCGTCGGTGGTGTGGAACATCGAGCCGGTCTATGCGGCGATGATTGCCGACCTGAAGGCCGACACGTTCGGCACCAAACACTATACGATCGGCCTCAAGGACGACTCGGTCAAGTTGCTGAAGACCGCTGCGATCCCGGACAATGTCTGGACGGAAATCCAGGCGCTGCGCGAGGACGTCATTTCCGGCAAGATCAAGGTCGAGCCGGTCTATGACGCGGCCGCCGTAAGAGCACTGATGACCAGCGTCGCCCAGTAAGGCGATCATGGTCGGCTGCCGGAGGGGTGATCCGTTCACCCTTCCGGACGATTCCTGTTTTTTGGTGCTGGGCTTCATGAGCGGTTTTTCTTCATCGTCCGTTGCCGGGCGCGACATCGTCGCGCTTGAAGGCGTGACCAAACGGTTCCCCGGCATCGTTGCCAATGACAGCGTCGACCTGTCGATCCGCCCGGGCGAAGTGCATGTGCTGCTGGGCGAGAACGGCGCTGGAAAATCGACATTGATCGGCATGTTGTCCGGCCTGCAGCAGCCTGACGAAGGACGCATACTGGTCGACGGCAAACCGACGCCGATCACCTCGCCACGCCATGCGCTGGCACTCGGCATAGGCACCGTATTCCAGCACATGATGCTGGTGCCGACGCTGACGGTGGCGGAGAACCTCCTGCTTGGCGGGCCGTGGTGGCAGCGCCCCAGGACCGAGGAACTGGCGGCGCGCGTCGCCGAGATCACCGGCACGCTCGGCATCACCGTCAAGCTTCAAGCCAAGGTATCGGAGTTGTCGCTCGGCGAGCAGCAGCAGGTCGAGATCCTGCGCGCGATGCTGCGCAACAGCCGGCTGCTCATCCTTGACGAGTCCACCTCCATGCTGACGCCGAAAGGTATCGACGAACTGGGCGCGTTGATGCGCCGCCTTGTCGAGCAGGGCCTTGCGATCGTCTTCATCACCCATAAGCTCAAGGAGGCGGCTGCCTTCGGCGACCGCATCTCGGTGCTGAAGCTTGGCCGCAAGGTCGGCGAGATTCCACCCGAGCGGTTTCGCACGCTGGGCGAACAGGAGATCGTCTCGGAGATCGTGGAATTGATGTTCGGCAAGCAGAAGGATGACCCGGAAGCCGTCGAGCGTCCTGTCCGCACTGCCCGCGCCGGCGCTGACCCGCTTCTTCAGGTGACGGACCTGGCGGTAGCGGCGACGGACAATGCGCCGGGCCTGTCGTTGATCTCCTTCGACATCCGCCCGGGCGAGATCCTCGGCATAGCCGGCATCGACGGCAACGGCCAGAAGCAGCTGGCGGAAGCGCTGGCCGGCCAGCGTACAGCCACAAGCGGCTCGGTGCGGCTGGACGGCGCCGCCATCGAGACGCTGAGCGTCGGCGAGCGCCGCCGGCGCGGCCTTCGCTACCTGACCGACGACCGACTGGGCGAGGGCACTGTCGGCACCTTCCCGGTCTCGATCAATTTCTTCCTCAAGCAGGTCGGCGCGGCCCCGTTCTGGCGCAACGGCGTCGAGCAGCGCGCGGAGATCGACAAGCGCGCCGCCCAACTCGTGCGCGAATACGACGTGCGCACGCCGAGCCTGAAGACGCCCGTCGCGCGGCTGTCCGGCGGCAACATCCAGAAGGTGCTTCTGGCACGGGAACTGGCTGAAGGCGCCAAGGTGGTGATCTTCAACAAGCCGACCTATGGGCTCGATCTCGCCAACACATTGGCGTCGCGCCAGCGCATTCGCGATACGGCGGCGCGTGGCCTTGCCGTGCTGCTGATCTCCACCGACCTCGAGGAATTGCTTGGCATGTGCGACCGCATCGCCGTCATCGCCGACGGCGCTTTGGTCGGCACCGTCGAGAACGTAGACGACGCCCGCACAAAGGTCGGTCGCCTGATGATCGGACTTGCCGCATGAGCATCGACACCGCACCCACGGTCAGCGCCACCGCACTCGATGCCACGAGCGGGGCAGCGACGCGCCGCGACATCCTGCATCGGCTGCTGATGACGCTCGGCCCGATCCTTATCGCGCTGGTCATAGCCGGCTGTATCCTGCTTGCCGTCGGCGTCGACCCGCTGGCCTATTATGGCTTCGTGCTGGAGAAGGGACTGTTCTCGCCGCTCGGCATCCAGCAGACACTGACGCGCATGGCGCCGCTGCTGTTTCTCGCCGCCGGCCTGATCGTCGCCTTTCGCGCCGGCATGTGGAATCTGGGCGGCGACGGCCAGTTCCTGCTTGGCGCGGTGACGGCGGCTGCCAGCGCTCCCGTGTTCGTGCAGATCATGCCAGCCTGGCTGGCGCTGGTCTGCTCGTTCCTCATCGCCATGGTGGTGGCGATGATCTGGTCGCTGGTGCCGGCGCTGCTGCGTGCCTATCAGGGCGTCAACGAGATCATCACCACCCTGATGATGACGTTCCTCGGCACCTCGCTCGCCAATGTGCTGGTCAAGCTGGCGTTTCGCGACCCAAGCACGACCGTGCCGCAGACGCGCACGCTGCCGGTGGAGGACCGGCTGCCGCGCCTGTTCGAAACGACCATCACCAGTGGCCTGCTGCTTGGGCTGGCGGCGATCGTCATCGTGCATCTGGTGATGACGCGCACGGCGTTCGGGCTGAAGCTGAGGATCGTCGGCGCCAATCCACGAGCGGCGGTTCACTCGGGGCTCGGCGTTCCCGGCCTGACCGTCGCCGTCTTCGCCATTTCGGCCGGGCTGGCCGGGCTTGCCGGCGCCGTCGACATCATCGGCGTCCAGGGCAATGTCCGCGCCGACTGGAATCCCGCCTACGGGCTTGCCGTGATACCCGCCGTGTTTCTCGCCCGTATGAACGGCTTTGCGGCCATCGGCTTCGTGTTCCTGCTTTCGGTGCTTTCGATCGGCGGCGAGAGCGCGGCGCGCCGGCTCGGGGTGCCCAATCATTTCACGCTGGTGCTGGTTTCCATCGTGCTGATCGTGCTCGCGCTCGCCGAATATTTCGATCACCGATACAACCAGTCGCGGAGGGCCTAGGGCATGACCGGGCTCTTCAGCGAGGTCTTTCTCAGCGCGCTGCTGTTCGGCGCCGTCACCGCAGCGATCCCGCTGCTGCTTGCCGGGCTCGGCGAGCAGATCTCCGAGAAGGCTGGCGTGCTCAATATCGGCATCGAAGGCATGATGCTGGCCGGCGCCTATCTCGGCTTTGTCGGCGCTTTCTATTCCGGGTCGCTGTGGCTGGGCTTTCTCACCGGCGCCGCCGGGGGTGCTGCGGTGGCGCTTGTCATGGCGCTGCTTTGCGTGCGCATCGGGCTCAACCAGATCGTCATCGGCATCGCGCTGACCTTGGGGCTGGAAGGCCTGACGGCGCTGCTCCACCATTTCCAGTTCTCGCGCAGCTATCCGCGCCTGCCGGCGGCGGATGCGACTGTCATTCCGCTGCTTTCGGACCTTCCGGTCATCGGGCCTGCATTCTTCAAGCATCATCTGATCGTCTATCTGGCGGTCGCGCTGGTTTTCGGCATGGGCTACATCTACCGGCGCACGCAGCTGGGCCTCAATTTGCAGGCGGCAGGCGACAAGCCGGCCGCGCTCGATGTCGCCGGCATCGATGTCGTGCGGACCCGCACCATCGCCGTGCTGACGACCGGAGCGCTGGCCGGGCTCGGCGGCGCGTATCTCGCCAATGTCGGGGCCGGGCTGTTCATTCCGTTCATCACCAATGGCGCGGGCTTTCTCGGCATCGTGCTGGCCATGCTGGCGCGCGGTCGCCCGATCTGGGTGCTGTTCGGCGCGTTGCTGTTCGGTGTCTGCCTTTCGCTGACGACGGCCATGCAAGTGGCCGGCATCAACATACCGACCGACATCATCCAGATGCTGCCGTTCCTGGCGGTGATGATCATGCTGGTGCTGTTCGGCCGGCGCGCCAGCCTGCCGGCGGCGCTCGGCATTCCATATGAGCGCGGCGCGCGCTGAGGACAATTCATGCGCGGACGGGACCCGCGCCAATAAAGGAGGCAAGAATGTCGGATACCAAGGTCTACCTGCTCGACGGCGGCTCGCTCGTTCTCGACGGCTATCATGTGTTCTGGAACCGCGGCCCTGGCGGCGAAGTGCGCTTCCCGGTCTATTCGATCCTGATCGAACATGCCGAGGGCCGGTTCCTCATCGACACCGGCTATGACTATGATCACGTGATGAAGGTGCTGCCGTTCGAAAAGCCGATCCAGGAAAAGCACCAGACCATCCCAGGCGCCCTGGCGCTGCTCGGCCTCGAACCGAAGGACATCGACGTCGTCGTCAATTCGCATTTCCACTTCGATCATTGCGGCGGCAACAAGTATTTTCCGCACGCCAAGAAGATCTGCCACCGGACCGAGATGCCGCAGGCCTGCAATCCCGAACCTTTCGAGCATCTCGGCTATTCCGATCTGAGTTTTTCGGCGGAGGCTGCCGAAGCGCGTGGCGCGACCGGGCAATTGCTTGCGGGAACGACACGGGCGAATTCGACCTTTGAAGGCATCGATGGCGACGTCGAGCTTGCCAGGGGCGTCCGGCTGATCTCGACGCCCGGCCATTCGATCGGCCATTACAGCCTGCTGGTCGAGTTCCCCAAGCGCAAGCCGATCATGTTCACGATCGATGCGGCCTATACGCAGAAGAGCCTCGAGACGCTGTGCCAGGCGGCCTTCCACATCGATCCGGTGGCGGGCGTCAATTCGATGCGCAAGGTGAAGAAACTCGCCGAAGACCATGGCGCCGAGCTGATGTACTCGCACGACATGGACAACTTCAAGACCTACAAGACCGGCACGCAATTCTACGGCTGACCGCCGCCAATCCGGAGACAAGACGATGCGCTATCTCGAACACGCCGATCCGGTCATCACCCTGACCGCGGGACCGGTGAACGCCTATGCCGAAGTGCTGCGCGGTCTCGGCCGCACGGTGCTCTACGACTACGACCCGGCGTTCCAGCTTTTCTATGAGGGTGTGGTCGACAAGGCGCAAAAGGCGATGCGGCTGTCGAACAAGCCGGTCATCCTGCATGGCGAGCCGGTGCTTGGCCTGGAGGCCGCCGCGGCCTCGCTGATCACGCCGGACGATGTCGTGCTCAACCTTGCCTCCGGCGTTTACGGCAAGGGGTTCGGCTATTGGGCGAAGCGCTATTCGCCACATCTGCTCGAGATCGAGGTGCCCTACAACGAGGCGATCGATCCGCAGGCGGTCGAGGCAATGCTGAAGAAGCATCCGGAAATCACCATCGTGTCGGTCTGCCACCATGACACGCCGTCCGGCACCATCAATCCGATCGACGCCATCGGTGCGCTGGTTTCAGCGCATGGCGGCTATCTCATCGTCGATGCCGTCTCGTCCTTTGGCGGCATGAAGACGCATCCGCAGGATTGCAAGGCCGATATCTATGTCACCGGCCCGAACAAATGCCTGGGCGCGCCTCCCGGATTGACGATGATGGGCGTCAGCGAGCGGGCCTGGGCCAAGATGAAGGGCAACGAGGCAGCCCCCCGCGCGTCGATGCTGAGCATCGTCGACTGGGAGCATGCGTGGTCGCCGGATAAGCCGTTTCCGTTCACGCCGTCGGTCTCGGAAATCAACGGGCTCGATGTCGCGCTCGACCTCTACCTCGATGAGGGACCGGAGGCGGTGTGGGCGCGCCACGCGCTCACCGCCAAGGCCATGCGCGCCGGCGTCACCGCGATGGGCCTGTCGATCTGGGCCGCCAGCGACAGCATCGCGTCGCCGACCACGACCGCTGTCCGCACCCCCGAAGGCGTCGACGAGAAGGCGCTTCGCCAGGCTGCCCGTGCCCGTTACGGGGTGGTGTTTTCGTCTGGCCGCGGCGAGACCTTGGGCAAGCTGACGCGCATCGGCCATATGGGTCCGACCGCCCAGCCGATCTATGCGATCGCGGCGCTGACGGCACTTGGCGGCGCCATGAACGCGGCCGGCCAGAAACTGGCGATCGGCAGGGGTATCGACGCGGCGCTGGCCGTGATCGACGCCGACGCCTGAACAGACATCACCACGGATTGAGGGAGCATTTTCATGACTGAACGGCTTGCGGGGAAGACGGCCCTGGTTACGGGCGCTGCGCAGGGTATCGGCAAGGCGATCGCCGCGCGGCTCGCCGCCGACGGGGCAACCGTCATCGTCAGCGACATCAATGCCGAAGGCGCCAAGGCGGCGGCCGCGGCAATAGGCGGAAGGGCGAGGGCGATTGCCGCCGACATTTCCGATCCGGCCTCCGTCAAGGCACTCTTCGCCGAAATCCAGACCCTGACCGGGGGCATCGACATCCTGGTCAACAATGCCAGCATCGTGCCGTTCGTCGCCTGGGACGATGTCGACCTCGACCATTGGCGCAAGATCATCGACGTCAATTTGACAGGCACCTTCATCGTCAGCCGCGCCGGCACGGACCAGATGCGTGCGGCAGGCAAAGCTGGGCGGGTGATCAGCATCGCATCCAACACCTTCTTTGCCGGCACGCCGAACATGGCGGCCTATGTCGCGGCCAAGGGTGGCGTCATCGGCTTCACCAGGGCGCTCGCCACCGAACTCGGCAAATACAACATCACCGCCAATGCGGTGACGCCCGGCCTGATCGAGAGCGACGGCGTCAAGGCGAGCCCGCACAATGAGGCGTTCGGCTTCGTCGAGATGCTTCAGGCGATGAAAGGCAAGGGGCAGCCGGAACATATCGCCGATGTGGTCTCGTTCCTGGCCTCCGACGATGCGCGCTGGATCACCGGCCAGACGCTCAATGTCGACGCCGGGATGGTGCGCCACTAAAGCATTCCGCACCCCAAACCCCTATACGCTTTCGGGCGATCTGCACCCAGGTCGCGACGGGCGGACAGGCGCGGCCAAAAATGTATCCGCAAGGCCGCAGTGGGCCAATCAAGGAAAAATCACAGTGGACTTCGGATTCGACACGTCGGTTTTCGACGGGCTGACGATTGCAATGCTGGTCGCCGGTCTGGCCATGACCGGAATGGCCTCCGGCGTGCTCGCCGGTCTGCTGGGGGTCGGCGGCGGCATCGTCATCGTCCCGGTGCTGTTCTGGGTGCTTAGCCTGTTCCACTTTTCGCCTGCTGTGATCAGCCATCTGGCTGTCGCGACGTCGCTTGCGGTCATCATCCCCACCTCGATCTCGTCAATGCGGTCGCACAACAAGCGCGGCAATGTCGATCGGCCTCTGCTCACTCTGTGGGGACCGGCCGTTTTCGTGAGTGCCCTGATCGGTGGCATCACGTCGAAGTTCATCCCGGGCGCCGGCTTGCAGCTGGTTTTCGGCGTCGTCGGCCTGCTGGTGGCCCTCAACATGGCGTTGCCGAAGCACCTCGTGATCTCCGATCACCTGCCGCAAAGCGGCTGGATCAACCGCGCGATCGCCTCTGTCATCGGCTTTGTCTCTTCGCTCATGGGAATCGGTGGCGGGACGCTCTCGGTGCCGACGCTTTCCAGTTTTTCCTTTCCTGTGCACCGGGCCGTCGGCACATCGTCGGCGCTTGGCCTGCTTATTGCGCTTCCGGCAGTGGCTGGCTTCATCTGGTCGGGTCTCGCAATCGCAGGCAGGCCTCCGCTCAGCCTGGGTTACGTCAGCCTGCCGGCGGTTGCCATCATAGCGCCCGTGAGCTTCCTCTTCGCACCCTTGGGCGCAAGGCTCGCCCACGCGCTCAACCCGCGCTACCTGAAACTTGCCTTTGCATTCTTCCTGGCGATCACGGCCGGGCGAATGCTGCTGTCTTGAATTTCGCTGGGCGGCGTACGGCTATTTTTCCCGCATGGCCCGGCGGAAGTTCTGCGTGATCGGCTCGGCGAGATAAGAGAGAACGGTGCGAGCCCCCGTCCGGATCATCGTCTCGCTCGACATGCCGGGCAGCAGCTTGCGGCCCTCCAGCTTGCCGAGTTCGCTTTTGTCGATCACAACCGTCGCGGCGAAATACGGTGCGCCGCTGCGCTCCTCAACCATGCGGTCAGCCGACACGATCTCCACGACACCCTCGAGCGGCGGCAGGTTGTAGCGGGCGAAGGCCGGGAAGCTGACGCGCGCGGGCTGTCCGGGTGCGATCGTCTCGACATCCTCCGGTTTGACCATGGCTTCGACCACGAGTTGTTGTCCGAGCGGTACGATCGTCATCAATGTATCGCCGGGTTTCACGACACCGCCCGCGGTGTGGACCTTCAGATCCATGACGATGCCGTCAACCGGTGCGACGACATCGGTACGGGTAAGCACGTCCCTGGCGGCACGCTCCTCCTGTCTCAGGTCGAACAGTTCCGCCTCGACCTTGCTCAACTCATCGACGGACTCGTTGAGCCGCACCGTATCGAGGTTCAGGATCTGCATGTCGATCTCGGCCATGGCGCTTCTGGCGCGGGCGATTGCGGCGATATTGGTAGCGCGCTCGCCCTCGATCTCCTGCTGCTGGCGTCTGAGCAACAGGTTCCGCTCGCGGGTGGTCAACCCCTTCTTGAGGAGACTCTCGAGGTCTTTGGTCTCACCCTCGATTGCCTCGATCTGTTTGTCCTTGGTGACGATAAGCTCTTCCAGTCCCTTTATCTCCTCCTCGGTCTGGTGGCGGCGCTGGCTGAGGATTTCCCGCTCGTCCGCCAGATTGTGGTGCTTCGCAGCGAATACGTCACGTTGTGCGGCCACCGCGTCCCTTGCGGCGGTGGCGGGGTTGGCGAGCAACGCCGGATCGAACTCGATCTCGGCCCTGCCGTCACGCTCGGCCCTGAGACGCGCTGCCAGCGCCTCGCGCGTTGCTATCCGGTTCTGAATCAGGTCGAGCTGCGCCTTTGCCTGCGTGTCGTCGAGCCGGACGAGGATCTTGCCGGCCTTGACGACATCCCCGTTGGCGGCGTTCAACTCCGCGATGATGCCGCCCTCGAGGTGCTGGATCAGCTTGCGGTCGCCGGCGACCTTGATAACGCCCGGCGCCACAGCGGCGCTGTCCAACGGTGCCAGGGCCGCCCAACCTCCCGCGACGCCGAAGAACAGGAACATGATCGCGAACCCGGTGCAGGTCACGCCTGTCAGGCGCAGGGGCACCGGTTCCAGCAGGGAGGGTGGCTGGACGGGGAACGGCACGACGTTCAATTCCCGGGAATGGGTCATGCTTCTTTGACTTCTTTGATTTCTTCGATTTCTTTGACTTCCTTGACCACTTCGAGGGTTGGCAGCTGGGCTACCTTCGGCATCTGGGTCACCTTGCGGGCCCGGTTGGCGAGTTCGTTGAACACGGCATCGCGCGGTCCGAATAGGTCTTGTGCGCCGTGATTAAGCACCAACACCTTGTCGACCTTGTCCATGATGTTTGCGCGGTGTGCGATCAAGATGATGGTCGTTTTCGCCGCCTTGGCGATACCGATGGCGGCGGCCAGTGCGTCGTCGCCCTCTTTGTCGAGGTTGGAGTTGGGTTCGTCGAGGATAAGGAGCGCCGGGTCGCCGTAGAGTGCCCGCGCCAGCCCGATGCGCTGGCGTTGTCCGCCCGACAGCACCGCGCCGGATTCGCCAATCTCGGTGGCGTAACCCTTCGGCAGTCCTTTGATCAGTTCGTGAACTCCCGCCAACTGCGCGGCCCTGACCACATTGTTGAAGACCGCTGGGTTAAGTGGCGTGAAGCGGGCGATGTTCTCGGAGATGGTGCCGGCAAAGAGTTCGATGTCCTGCGGCAGGTAGCCGACGTATTTTCCGCGATCCTCCGATGCCCACTCGGCGACGCTCATGCCGTCTAGCAACGCGCGACCGCCTGATGGGCGCCAAGTGCCCGCCAGTATTCGCGCCAAGCTCGTCTTACCGGCTGCGCTCGGGCCGATCAGCGCCATCACTTCGCCCGGGTTGAGTTGGAAGCTGACTCCCTTCAAGATGTGCTCACCGCCCTGGCGGGCAAGGACGATGTTCTCGGCCTCAAACTTACCTTTTGGGCGCGGCAACGGCAGGGCCGTTGTGATCTCGGGGTGCTGACCGGCGACATTGACAAGTCGCTTGTAAGCGGCGCGGGCCCCCACCGTCGCCTTCCACGTGGCGATCGCCTGTTCGACCGGGGCCAACGCGCGGCCCATCAGAATTGAGGCGGCGATCATGATACCGCCCGAAGCCTGATTCTTCACGACTAAATAAGCGCCGAGTCCGAGGATCGCCATCTGGAGGCCCTGTCGGAAACTCTTCGCGATGGCCGAAATTGTGCCGCCGCGGTGAGCGACGAGAACTTGCCTGACGTTGACCTCGTCCTGTTGAGCTTTCCAACTCTCGAGTAGGGGCTTCAACATACCCATGGCCTGGACGACCTCGGCGTTACGGATTGCCGCCTCGGCCTGCGTGTAGGCCCGCGCCTGGGCACCCGCGGCCTCCGCTGTCGGCTTCCGTGTGATATACTCGTTCAACAGGGCTAGAGCGAACAACACGATACCGCCGCAGAGTGCCAACCAGCCGAGCCACGGGTGCATGAGGAAGATGGCGGCGAAGAAGATTGGTGCCCACGGTGCGTCGATAATCGGGAAGATGCTCGGGCTTGTGAAGAAGTTCCTGACTTGGTCGAGGTCGCGCAGCGGGCGGGAGGTGGCCTGGCCTGGTGTGGCGGCGGCGTATTCCACTGTCGCGGTCAGGAGAACCGGTGCCAGTCGCACGTTCATCCATGCGCCGACCTTGGCCAGCAAGCGACCACGCACGATGTCCAAGGCTGACATTGTCGCGAGAGCTGCCGCCGCCATCAGCGAAAGCGCTACTAGCGTCTCCAAGCTGTGGCTGCCCAATACGCGGTGGTAGACCTGCAGCATGTAGAGTGCCCCTGTCAGCATCAGTATGTTGATACCGGCGCTGAACCAAACCAGCGGCTTGATGGCCCGCTTAGCTTCTCTCATCACCACCTGCAGGGCTGGTGGCTGTTGATTGGTAGATTTCATCGTCTATTCCAGTGCGCTGGTGTCCGGTTCTGTCGTTAGATACAAAAAGACCGGGCCCACGCGGGTTAAGCAATGGGACCGGCCAAGCAAGTGGGGGCGGCGTGAGCCGCCCTGTCAGTTGTTAGACGACATCCACCAGAATGCTGTTGTGGCCGGTCACGTCACCGTCGGCATCGTGAATAACCACGTCGAACGCAAGGTGCGCGTCTGGCGTCACGGTCTGGGTCGCCGTGAAAGCGATGTCCGTGATCTTGAGGACATCGTTGTCCGTCGGATCCCAGTTCTGCAGTGCGAAGGTTGTGCTGCCCCCGTTTGTACCGACTCCCTTTTGCAGGTTGATCGCCGTCGGTGTCTCTACGAACACACCACCCGGTACAGTGTCGGGGCCCGTCAGACCGTTACCGGACTGCATGATCTGGGCACCCTGGAGCACCCAGTTCTCGCCGGCCGCGTTATAGTCGTTCCGCTCGACGACCACGAGACCGTCGTTGTTGTCGAGCGAGAACTCGTTGGTGTACGGAGAGGGCACACCACCCGGAGTGCTGGCCTTGTAGATGTCCTGGTTCTCCACGTACATCGCCTTCGTGGTGAAGGTGTCTGTCGCAGTGCCGGAACCCCCAAAGGCTCCGTCTGAACCGAGGTTGACGAGGTTAAGGAGCAGCATCAGGTCCTCGGAGTTGCCGATACCGTCGAACTCGATGGCCATATCGTTGGCCGTCTGGGTCGGGGCGATGTGGCCGTCGTCGGTCAAGATGCCCGGCGAGGTTTCGAAGAATCGGAGGGTAAGCGCTTCGCCCTTCTGGATCGTGTCGCCGGCAACACCGTTCGTGGTCTGGGTTGCGGAAACCCAATCCTCGAAGTTGCTGGTGATTTGGTCATGGGGATTGAAGAAAGTGTCGCCGGGGGTCGGGCTACCGTCACCCGTCAAGTTGAACCCAAAGGGGCTCCCGTTGGGGTTTGAGTTGCCGGTGAACTGCACGAAGAAATCCTTGTCGGTCTGTTCGGGGGTCGTCGACGCATCGAAAAGTTTCTCGACCACGACGTTCGGGTGACCCGTGTTGCCTACGGGCTGCTTGGAAAGCAACTCCGAGGTGTGGAGTAGGTCCTTCGTGAAGCCATCCGCCGTATCGCTCAACGTGATGGTGTAGGTGCCGTCCGTCTTGTTGAAGGACAAAGTGCCGGCGATCGTCCCCGGCTGTACGTTCGCCACATCCGGGTTGGCGTCGTAGACGGCGCTCCAGTTGAACAACGCCCCGGTGGCGCTTTCACTGACGAGTGTCACAACCGGCGGACCCCCGTTTGCTGGGAGTGTCTCGAACGGAGTAGAGGTAGCCGGCACCAGGCCGGTAACGTAGCCGGACAGCGCGATGCTCGCGAAGTCCGAGTGCGTAGCGTTGTAGGTCGCGAACTTGTCGTTCCCGATGTTGAAACCGAAGTCGCCGGATGCCGACTGGTTCGGGTTCGTCAGCACGTTGCTCAGGGTCTCGTGGTCGCCAACGGCCCCGCCGGGAACACCGTCGAACGCCTTCGTGATCGTCGGGCCGTCGTCGGTGAAGACGAAGCTCGTGCCGATATTGGCGGTGGCCTGAGCCGTGTCGCCGTCGCCGTCGGTGATGGTCGCCGTCAGTTGGATAAGGCTGGCGCTGGTCAACGTCCTGGTGTCGTTCGGATCGGCAGCGTTCGCGTGAAGCACCGCACGGGACTGGTCTAATGTCACATCGCCGTTGGCGGCGATACTGATTCGGAACACTTCGATTCCGCCGGTGATTGTGCCGAGGACGGCGCCGTTAGCATCGACCGACAGGCCGACTGACAGACCGGTGAGCGTGTCAGTCAAACCGGATGCGCCGGACGCGGCCAGTGCGTATGTGATCTCGACAGGGCTTGCCGCACCGTCAGCACCACCACTTTGCGGCATGAAGATGCCGGCAAAGCTCGTCGGACCAGCGTTGTTAGCGAAGTTAGTTTCGTCCACCGTGACTGTCGGCACTGTGCCGTTTGCCGAGATGCTCGGGCCGTCGTCCTTGAAGAAGAGATTGTCGCCGATGTTCAGGGTGGCGAAATCATCATCCCCGTCAGCGTCCTCGCTGTGCGCGGTGAGCGTGATGAGGGTCGCCGCCAGCGAGATAGCTTCGTCGTAGCTGCCGGGCGGGACGGTTCCGTTACCCGGAACGTTGTGAACCATCGCCAAGCTCTGGGTGAGCGTCACGACAGCAGTCGTGGTGTTGACGCTGACCGTGAACGCGATAGCACCGTTCGCGTCAGCAGCACCACCGTCTCCGACGCGACCGGTAATACTACCGTTAAGCTCTTGGTACAGGAAAATGTGTTCCTGCGATGCCGTGTCGGTAAACCCGCTGTCTGTGGCATCCGCGGGGATGCCGAGCGCGAAGGTGAGCGTGCCCGGGCCGTCAGTCCCGAAGCTGTTCGGGAAGTTGGCGAGGAAGTTGCCGGTTGTGGTAGCACCGGCGCCGCCAAGGAACGACTCGTCCACGGTGAGGTCCGGGCCGGCCCCGTTGGTGTTGACGTCCGGGCCGTCGTCGTCCACGTTGATGTGGTCACCAATGGGCGTCGACGTCTCGACCAACGCGCGGACTTTCAGGATATCGCTGAAGTCCACTTGGTCGTCAGGGTTAAGGGGGTCGGGGTGAGCGATCCCCTCGAAAGTGATCATCTGAACCGTGGCCGAGGTGTGTTCGGTGTTGGGGATGATGTAGAAAGCCGCGACGAGATCGCCGTTGAAGTCCCTTGCTTCCACCGCGCTGCCGTCCTGCACCGTGGTGAGGAAGATTTCCTCATTGTCGAGGGTGAATAGACCCGATGATGCGTGGTTCAGGGGCGCGAACTCCAGCTCGACGACGTTTTCGCCGGCTGCCGGCGACACGGTGACGAGACCGATCTGACTCGCCGCCTCCGCGGTGTCGGCAAAAGCCAACTGCGCGGCGGATAGTGTGAGACCGTTGAGATATGCGAGAAAAGCGGTGTCAAGACCACCGGAGATGTCGCCGGTGATAGCGTCGACGGAAATTGCGACGTCGTCGCCGTCTGCGCCGGTCTGTACACCGGCCGACTGGTCAAGCACCAGATCGCCTATGATATTAATGGTAGCCATAATGTTCATCCTTTCCGGGATGGTTGACTAAATATGCACACGGTTCGGACTCACGCTCACGCGGAGTCTACTGTTTGCTTTTGGAAAGCCCCACTCCCCCTTGGTTCCGCCCGGATCCTGGTCCGTGGGCGCCATCGCGTACTGACTTCGGTCCCCCAAACCTCAATTTGCCGCCAATGAAGAGGACGCGTCCATTCCCGCTTCGATAGTATTGTGGCCAATGTCCGCACCTGATCGAACGATATATATCTTTGGATAGATTGGCTGGAGGGCGCGCCGAGAGGTCGCGCAGGCACGCGCCAGATGCCGTCAGACGGCTCTGCGGCCGTTGCCGTGCGTACAATGTCGGTGCGAGTGGAGAGTGTTCAGAGCAGGCCGGTTCGGCCCATTCCAGGACGCTCGGCGGCTTTGCCGTGCGTCATCCAGGCCAGTTCCGCCCGGCCGCCTAGGTGCAACTTCTCGTAGACGTGATGCAGGTGCATCTTCACCGTGCCTTCGGATAAATGCAGCCGCTGCGCGATGGTCTTGTTGCGCAGCCCGCGCGAGACGAGATCGGCGATTTCGGTCTCCCGCCCGGTCAGCCGGGACATTGGCTGCGGCTGCGAGCCGGGCATCAGCAGCTGCTGGACGATCTTGTTGTCGATCCACTTCTTGCCCGCCGCCACCGCATTCACGCATTCGATGAGAAAGCGGTGGCTGATGCCGTCCAGAAACAGGCCATCGACGTCGAGCGTCTGTATTTCCCTGACATCGAGCCTGCCGGTTGGCTGCACGATGAAGATGATGCCGAGAGTGCTGTTGCCGGCCTTCAGCCGTGAGGAAAGACCTGATGTCTGCTGATCCGCGAGATCCACGCCTACGATGACCATATCAGGCTGATGGCGCTCCACATGAGCGAGAACGTCCACAGGGCGGCGACACTGGGCGACAACATCGTGTCCAGCCTTCAGCAACACCCATTCCAGACCGGCGAGATATACCCCCCGCGGGTCCGCGACAACCACTGTTGACATGCGAACACCGTCCGTAAAAAACGCAACGAACTTGGTTAAATACCCGTAAAATCAGGAAACCAGAGCCCACATCGATTGTCAAGTAATAGCTAATATACATATTGCTATAATCTACGACGGACCGGCGGGCTCCCTCGCAGCGTAGCAGGCCGGCTGACGATTCTGCGGAGGCGATGCTGGACCTGGTTGAAATGCCAGCATTCGATCGCACGATGATCCGCGGAATCGAAGTCGAAATCGCCGGACGTCTCACCGCACTCCTGGGTGAGAAATTTGGTAGCGCCAGCGCGCTACCGCCTTTCCCCCACGCGTCGAGCTGCCAATTCAGGCTTCGATGCTACGGCTGAACGGGCCGAGCTTGTGCGGTGCGACGGCGTTACCTGGTCGACCGCAAGCGAGCATTTGCCGGTGAAGGCTGACAGCGAAAGCAATCCGACGGCGGCTTCAAATATTCAGGTTGAACTGCGGGTATGCCGTCGGCAACCGGGGGCATTCCGAAAAACGCTGCGAAGTGAAAGTCTCACCCAAGATACGGATGAGGCAAGAGACATCTGACTGAGCGGGTTGCTGCTCGCAGGAAGCCGTCCCTGCGGTCTGCGCTTGGATGGTTTCGTTTCCATGGCGCGAGGTGCGCTGTTCCTCACCCGTTGTCGTCGAATGTCGCAGCAAAGTGCCTTGCGACTGGGAGGAGACCTGGAATGAACGACATCAAATTCACGTCCGGCCTGAGCGTGGTGGCAGATGCCCATGTCGCCTTTCGCGGCACGCCCTTCGTCGAACGGACGGCGCCACTGAACCAGAACGCACTCTGGATGCGCTGGGACAGGAACATGGTCGTCGATTGCTACTCCGATATGGTCGAGGAACTGGCGGCTATCCGCAACAGGGTGGCCATGGGCGACATGTCACCACTGTCGAAATATGTCATTGCCGGTCCGGATGCCGAGAGGATGATGGATGCGCTCATCCCGCGCGACATCAAGAAGCTGCAGGTCGGCCAGATCTACTATGCACCGTGGTGCGACGAGAACGGCCATGTCGTCGGCGACGGTCTGGTTTTCCGCATGGATGAAACCACCTTCCGCGTTTCCGCCGATCCCGGCCTTTCCTGGTGGAAGCAGCATGCCGAAGGCCTCGACGTCCGTGTCACCGACATATCCGATAGCTACGGCATCCTCACCTTGCAGGGACCGCGTTCCCGCGAAGTGCTGGAGGCTGTCACCAAGTCCGTGCAGGAATTGCCGTTCTCTCGCTTGGCCATCGTCACAATTGCCGGCAGACGGGTCGAGATCCTGCGCCAGGGTTTTACCGGCGAGCATGGCTATGAATTGTGGGTCAAGGCGGATGACGGCGCCGCCGTGTGGGACGCGGTCGAGGCGGCAGGCAAGCCTTTTGGCATCCTTCCTGCCGGCGCCTGGGCGCTCGACATAGCACGTCTCGAAGCCGGGCTGCTGATCGTTGGCTACGACTATACAAGTGCCGGCCCAGACCATGGCGGCGCCGGCATTCAGGCAGCTGGAAAGTATCGTGCGTCGCCCTTCGACCTCGGCCTGGGCCGGCTGGTCGACTTTCGCAAGGCCGATTTCATCGGCAAGGCCGCGCTGCAGCGCATGTCGAACACGGGTGACCATCGCCAGCTCGTCGGGCTCGACATCGACTGGTCGCAAGCCCTCGACGGCAAGGGGCTTGAGAGCAATGCGCCCGGAAATCTGCGGCGCGTGCAGTGGTATCCGCTGAAAGCCTTTCGCGGCGGGAAGGAAGTTGGGCACGCCAGCAGCGTCGCCTGGTCACCTTCGACCGGCAGGATGATCGGCTTCGGCCATCTGCGGCGTGAGGCCGCCGAGACCGGCACCGAGCTCACGCTGAAGTGGAACAAGGACGGCGTGGCGGCCGATGTCAGGGCGCATGTCGTGGGGCTGCCGTTCCTGTCGCTCAAACGCGCCGCCAACTAGCGAAACGCTGTTTCAGAACTGAGAGTCCTGTCGTTGCATCCTCCCGTGACGACAAGCCGGGCAGCTGGTCTGCCCGGCTCCCATTGCCGCGGCCTACGGTGCCGCGAAATCGTGAAGCTGGTCGGGAGAGACCTGGAAAGATCATGAACGACATGCGCCAAGAGCTTATCCAGACGCGAGGTTCGGCTACATTTGCGTTCGACGCGGAGGTGTCGATCGAACTGGCACCGGCGCAGGCACGCACCTTTGCGCCACCAGCCGACTGCTTCCCGCTTGGCTCGCGCGTCTTTCTTACTCACCTTCCCGGCAAGCCCGAGGCTTTGCAAATCGAAGCAGCGCGCCGGATCAAGGAGTTGGGTTTTGTGCCGGTGCCACATCTGGGCGCGCGGAACTTCAATTCGGAGCAGGACTATGTCGATCTTGCCACCGCCCACAGTCGAAACGGGATAAGCGAAGCGCTCTTTCTTGGCGGCAATCCGGCTCTCTTTCCGGGGCCGTTGGGAGAGGCAACCCAGTTGCTCGCCCATCCCGTGGTCAAAGACAGTGCGATACGAACCGCCTTCGTCGCCGGCTATCCGGAAGGGCATCCAAGCATCGTCGAAGCCGTGCTGACGGACGCATTGCGGCGCAAGCTCGAGATCTGTGCCGAGCGGTCGCTGGAAGCCAGGGTCGTATCGCAATTCGCCTTCGATGGCGACATGATCGCCGCCTGGGCGAGCAGTCTGCATACGGCGCATCCCGGGCTGCCGGTTCATGTTGGTCTGGCCGGTGTGACCAGCCTTACCAAACTCATCCGGTTCGCCATGATGTGCGGTGTCGGCCCTTCGATCGCGGCGCTGCGGCGTTCCGCCAGCGGCCTCTTCAACATCGTGGCCGACCGGAACCCAGCCGAGATCTTACAAACCATGGCGGCAAGCTACCCGGCGCCGACCGCGCCACTACACCTCCATTTCTTCCCATTCGGCGGATGGGAAAAGACGCTTGCCTGGTTCGCCGATTATCGCGAGGCGTGCTGGCTGCGGGTCAACGAACGATGAATTGTGCAGCGCTTCGACTGTCTTTCATTCTGACGCTGTCCTGCGAAGACCAGGCCGGGATCGTGGCGGCAGTGACGACCGAACTCGCCAACCTTGGCACGAACATTGCTGAAAGCAGCCAGCATTGGGACAGGGCCTCGAACCGTTTCTTCATGCGCATTGCCTTTTCGGCGCCCGCCTGGGTGTCTGCCGATGCCATCACCAAGGGACTTGCGCCTGTGGTGAATCGCTTCGGCCTGAGCAGCCGCCTGCTTGAGCGGAGCCGTCGGCCGAAAATCGTCATCATGGTCTCGAAGTTTGACCATGCATTGCTTCACCTCATCTACCAGATCCGTGTTGGCTGGCTCGAAGCCGAGGTTGCAGCGATCATCTCCAACCACGAAGACAGCCGCGAAACTGCGGCATGGGCTGGCATTCCCTACCACGTCTTGCCCATCTCGAAGGAGAACAAGCAGGAACAGGAAGGCCGGATACTGGCGGTGATCGAGGACGTCGGCGCCGACCTCGTCGTCCTGGCTCGCTACATGCAAGTGTATTCCGACGACCTCGCGGGGCGCCTGTTCGGCAAGGTCATCAACATCCACCATTCGTTCCTGCCAAGCTTCAAGGGCGCGCGGCCGTATCACCAGGCTTTCGAGCACGGAGTGAAGCTGATCGGCGCCACGGCTCACTATGTGACCGCCCAACTCGACGAGGGGCCGATCATCGAGCAGGAAACCGAGCGGGTAACGCATTCCATGAGCGTCGAGGATTTTATCGCGACCGGCCGTGACATCGAAAGCCGCGTTCTGGCGCGTGCCATCAAACGGCACCTCGAAGCCCGCGTCATGATCAACGGACGAAAAACGGTTGTGTTCGCGTAAGGCGGCAACACCGACCCGTGTGTGGCGATGCTCATATCAACAGGAGAACCAGATCATGAAAAATGGAACGGCGCATCTCTTTATCCCGGGTCCGACCAACATTCCCGACGCTGTGCGGCGGGCCATGAACGTGCCGATGCAGGATATGCGCGCACCGGATTTTCCGGAACTGGTGCTGCCCTTGTTTCGCGACCTGAAGCGGATATTCAAGACCGAGACCGGCAGCGTCTTCATCTTTCCGGGCTCAGGCACCGGTGCCTGGGAAGCGGCGATCTCCAACACGCTCAATCGTGGCGACCGGGTGCTGATGTCGCGTTTCGGCCAGTTCTCGCACCTGTGGGTCGATATGGCCGAGCGCCTTGGACTTGAGGTCGATTGCATCGATGTCGAATGGGGTGAGGGGGTTCCGCTCGACGCCTATCGGCAACGGCTGGGCGACGACAAGGGCAGCAAGATCAAGGCGGTATTCGCCACCCACAACGAGACCGCGACCGGCGTGACGTCCGACGTCGCCGGCGTGCGTGCCGCGCTCGACGAAACGGCTCACGATGCGCTGCTGTTCGTCGACGGCGTCAGCTCGATCGGCTCGATCGATTTCCGGATGGACGAATGGGGCGTCGACCTCGCCATCACCGGTTCGCAGAAAGGGCTGATGCTGCCTGCCGGTCTCGGCATCCTGGCGGTGAGCGCCAAGGGTCTGGAAGCGCACAAGCAGTCGCGCATGGAGCGTTGCTATTTCAGCTTCGAGGATATGCAGGCTTCGTCCAAGACCGGCTTCTTCCCCTATACGCCGCCAACGCAGTTGCTGCTTGGCCTGAGAGCCAGCCTCGACCTTATCTTTGCCGAGGGACTGGAGCAGATTTTTGCCCGGCACCACCGGCTCGCCGAAGGTGTGCGCCGCGGCGTGCATGCGTGGGGACTAAAGCTCTGCGCCAACGAGGAAAAATGGTGGTCGGATACGGTTTCGGCGATCGTCGTCTCCGAGGACGTCGATGCCAGACAGGTCATCGCCAACGGATATTCCAGATATCGCACATCCTTCGGCGCGGGCCTCAGCAAGGTGGCTGGCCGCGTGTTCCGCATCGGCCATCTCGGCGACCTCAACGAGGTCATGTGCCTCGCCGCCCTGGCCTCGGCGGAAATGTCGTTACGCGACGCCGGAGCCCGAATCGAGGCCGGCTCCGGTGTTGCCGCTGCGCAGGAATGGTACCGCGCCGAGATCGGCCGGACCCTGCAGCCGCGGCACGAACGCGCGGCTTGAGAGGATCGTAGCCATGAGCAAACCGAAGGTAATCGTTACCCGGCGCTGGCCGCATGAGGTCGAACAGCGCCTTGGCGACCATTTCGATGTCACGCTGAATGAAGCCGATCGGCCCTATGAGCAACAAGAGCTTCGCCAGGCCCTGCTGCTTGCCGATGCCGTGCTGCCGACCGTAACCGACCGGCTTGGCGCGGATCTCTTTGCAGGCGGGGTCAGGGCAAGAATACTTGGCAATTTCGGTGTCGGCTTCAACCACATCGACATTGCCGCTGCCAGCGCAGCAGGGCTGATCGTCACCAACACGCCCGCCGTGTTGACCGATGCCACCGCCGATCTCGCCATGACGCTGCTTTTGATGTGCGCGCGCCGTGCCGGAGAGGGCGAGCGCGAGCTGCGCTCCGGCAAATGGACCGGCTGGCGGCCGACGCATCTCTGCGGCACCCAGGTCAGCGGCAAGACCGTCGGCATCATCGGCATGGGAAGGATCGGCCAGGCCATGGCCAGGCGCTGTCACTTCGGCTTCGGCATGGAGGTCGTCTTCTTCGACAGCCAGCCGGTTCCCCACCCCGGCATGCCGGCGCGGCAGCTGGCGACTGTGGACGAGGTGCTAGCGGCCTCGGATTTCGTGTCGCTGCATTGTCCGGGCGGTGGCGAAAACACCCGCCTCATCAACGAACGTCGTCTTGCCCGGATGAAGAAATCAGCCTTCCTGATCAACACCGCGCGCGGCGATGTGGTGGATGAGGACGCACTGGTCCAGGCGCTGCGTGAGCGTCGGATTACTGGTGCCGGGCTCGACGTGTTCGAGACGGAGCCGTCTGTGCCGCGCGCCTTGACGGAGCGTGAAGATGTCGTGCTGCTGCCCCATCTGGGTAGCGCCACCAGCGAAACGCGCATCGCAATGGGCATGCGGGTGATCGACAATCTGTCGGCCTTCTTCGAAGGCCGCACCCCGCCTGACGCGGTGAACTAGCTCCCCGTTTCAATTCCAACACCAGGCAATGGCGACGCCGAAAACCGTGTCCGCCTTTTGCCGCCAGGAGACGAGCAGAATGACCGGTTTTTTCCAGAGGAACCTCAAGCTCCAGGATGCGGTGGTCGCCGATGCGATTGCACGCGAGATGGGCCGGCAGCGGTCCGAAATCGAGCTGATCGCATCCGAAAATATCGTTTCGCCGGCTGTGCTGGAGGCACAAGGCTCGGTGATGACCAACAAATATGCCGAGGGCTATCCGGGGCACCGCTACTACGGCGGCTGCCAATATGTCGATCTGGCCGAAGCGGCTGCCATCGACAGGGCCTGCCGGCTGTTTGGCGCGGCGCACGCCAATGTGCAGCCGCATTCCGGCGCCCAGGCCAATGGCGCGGTGATGCTCGCCATGCTGAAGCCGAGCGACACCTTCATGGGTCTGTCGCTCGCCGCCGGCGGGCATCTGACGCACGGTGCCCGGCCGACACTGTCGGGAAAATGGTTCAACGCCGTGCAATACGGCGTGCGCCAGAGCGACTGCCTTATCGACTATGAGGAGCTGGAGGCCAAGGCGCGGGAAACACGGCCAAAGCTGATTATCGCGGGTGGATCGGCCTATCCGCGCATCATCGACTTCAAGCGCATCCGGGCGATCGCCGATGCCGTCGGCGCGCTGATGATGGTCGACATGGCGCATTTCGCCGGCCTGGTCGCCGGCGGCGTGCATCCCAACCCGGTGGAGGTCGCCGATATCGTCACCACCACGACGCACAAGAC
>NZ_RZPW01001200.1:0-1109 GCF_003998455.1 Mesorhizobium sp. M7A.F.Ca.CA.001.08.2.1
CAACAATGATCTGATCGACGTCGTCATCGATGCCACCGGGGTTCCCGCCGTTGGCGCCGAGATCGGGCTGCGCGCCATGGAGCATGGCAAGCATCTGGTGATGATGAATGTCGAGGCCGACGTCACCATCGGCGCCTATCTGAAAAGCGAGGCCGACCGGCTCGGCGTCACCTATTCACTGGGCGCCGGCGATGAGCCGTCCTCCTGCATGGAGCTGATCGAGTTCGTCTCGGCCATGGGTCACCCGATCGTTGCCGCCGGCAAGGGCAAGAACAATCCGCTCAACATCGACGCCATTCCCCCGGACTATGAGGAGGAAGCCAAGCGCCGGCACATGAATGTCCGCATGCTGGTCGAATTCGTCGACGGCTCCAAGACCATGGTCGAGATGGCGGCAATCGCCAATGCCACCGGCCTGGTTCCAGACAAGGCTGGCATGCATGGCCCGGCGGCGACGCTTGGCGAACTGTCCAAGGTGCTGGTGCCGCAGAAGGATGGCGGCGTTCTGTCGAAGGTCGGCGTCGTCGACTATTCGATCGGCAAGGGTGTCGCGCCCGGCGTCTTCGTCGTTGCCGACATGTCGCATCCGCGCATCTCCGAGCGCATGGAAGATCTGAAGATGGGCAAAGGCCCGTATTTCACTTTCCATCGTCCCTATCACCTGACCTCGCTCGAGGTGCCGCTGACCTGCGCGCGCGTCGTGCTCTACGGCAAGGCCGACATGGTGCCGCTGGCCAAGCCGGTGGCCGAAGTCGCCGCCGTGGCCAAGAAGGACATGAAGCCCGGCGAGAAGCTCGATGCGATCGGCGAATATTGCTACCGCGCCTGGATCATGACGACGCCTGAGGCGCGCGCCGCCAAGGCCATTCCCTGCGGCCTGCTGCAGGGCGGCTCGGTCACCGCGCCGATCAAGAAGGGCGAACTCATAACCTATGCGAATGCAGCGCCCGCGGCGGGCTCCAAGATCGCCGAACTGCGCGCTCGCCAGGACAAGCTCGTCTATGGGACCGTGGGAGCGTGATCATGGCCACAGCCAGCAAAGCCGTCACTGACAGTCGCGCCAATCTGCCCTTCGTCTACCGCCAGTACAGCGCCGAGCAGCTCAAGCA
>NZ_RZPW01001201.1:0-1104 GCF_003998455.1 Mesorhizobium sp. M7A.F.Ca.CA.001.08.2.1
GAATCCGTCCGGCTCGGCCTGCTTGCCCTTAGAGACCACGCGCCGGGGCAGGTTCTGATCCACGATGCCGTGCGTCCGTTTGTCGATGCGGACCTGATAGATCGCACCATCGCCGCCATCGGCGAGCGCGAGGGCGCATTGCCCGCTTTGCCCGTCGCCGACACGCTGAAGCGCGAGTCGGCCTCCGGGGTGGTTGGCGAAACCGTTTCGCGCAGCGGTCTTCACGCGGCGCAAACGCCGCAGGGCTTTCCGTTCTGGCCCATCCTTGCCGCGCACGAGAAAGCCCATCATCTGGGAAAAATGGATTTTACCGACGATGCCGCGATCGCCGAATGGGCGCATATTCCGGTCAAGATCGTTCCGGGCTCGCCGGACAATGTCAAACTCACCTGGGCACGGGATATTGCCATGGCGGACCAGCGGCTTTCCGGCGAACGTATGCGCTTTCCCGACATCCGGACCGGCAATGGCTACGACGTCCATGCTTTCGAGCCCGGCGACCATGTCACACTGTGTGGCGTCGCCATTGCTCATGACAAGAAACTGTCCGGCCATTCCGACGCCGATGTCGGTCTGCATGCTCTGACCGATGCGTTGCTGGCGACCTGCGGCGCCGGCGACATCGGCACGCATTTTCTCCCGTCCGACCCGCAGTGGAAAGGCGCTGCGTCGCGGATCTTCGTCGAGCATGCGGCAGGGCTGGTGCGCGAGCGCGGCGGCCGCATCGCCAATGCCGATATCACGTTGATCTGCGAAGCGCCGCGCGTCGGCCCGCACCGCGAGGCGATGACGGCAGCCCTGTCGCAGATGCTGGCAATTTCCGCGGATCGCATCTCGATCAAGGCGACAACCAACGAGAAGCTCGGCTTCGTCGGGCGCGAGGAAGGCATTGCGGCGATCGCCACTGCCAGCGTGGTGTTTCCCGGCGAGGTGCCGGAATGACCAACAGCGACCTGGCAAATGCCTTGCTGCAAGCCTGCCAGAAACGCGGCATCATGCTGGCAACGGCGGAAAGCTGCACCGGCGGCATGATCATCGCGGCACTCACCGACATCGCCGGCTCGTCCGCCGTGGTCGATCGCGGCTTCATCACCTATTCCAACG
>NZ_RZPW01001202.1:0-1102 GCF_003998455.1 Mesorhizobium sp. M7A.F.Ca.CA.001.08.2.1
GTTTGAAACGCGTCGATCATCGATCGTCGGCGGGCGAGATAACATCCCGGTTCCGGTTGAAATTGCTTCGCGTGAAAAGGCAGGATGGAAAGCAGCCTTCGCCCGCTCATCCGGATAAGCGTTGCCGCTTGTATGGCTCCGGACGTGGCTGGGCTACTTCTTCTTGGCGCGGGCCGGTTTCTTGGCGGGTTCCGCCGGCGCGTTGGCGAGGTCTTCCGCTTCCTTGGCGAGACGCAGTGCCCGCAGCTTGTTGGTCTTGGCCTGGCGGGCATCGCTCTCGGCGGCGTATTCGGCCATCGCCTTCTGGCGGACGGTTGCCGCCTCTTCCTGCTTCTTGAAGCGCAGGTCGGCGCGTGCGCGCGCAGCATCCCGAGAGTTCTCAACCAAGACCTTATCCAATCCCGTGAATTGTGATTTTCCGCTTCTTCTAGCAGAGCCGGCCCCAAAACGGGAAAATAAGTTGGTTACGCGGCCGGGCTGGCGGCGAGGGCCTTGCTGGCAACCACCGCCTCGTAGGCGGCCTGCAAGGTCGCGCGGACAGAAAGGCCAGACATTGTATCGAGCGGCATGCCGAGATGCTCGTGCCGCAACTCGTCCATGAATTTGTCCCACATAGGCTGTCCGCCCTTTTCCAGAAGTTCGGCGCGGATCGACAATTCGTCGCTGACCGGCAGCCAGACGCGGCCCCAGGCGCCGAGATGGGCCAGGATCGGAACCAGCGTGATCGCCATCTCGGTCAGGCTGTAAATCGCCTTCTGCTTGTGCGAGGGATCGTCGGCCTTGGTCAGCATGCCCAGCTCCATCAGGCGCTTCAGCCGGTCGGCGAGGATATTGGAGGCGATGCCTTCCATCGATCCGTTGAGCAACTCGCGAAAATGGCGCCTGCCGCCGAAGATCATGTCGCGAAGGATGATCAGGCTCCAGCGGTCGCCGAAGACTTCCAGCGACAGATTGATCGGGCACCCGGACCGGCGATCCATGCTCATGAGATTTTTCTCCAAAACCGGTTGCATTATCGTATCAGTTTTATTATCGTGCAACAGATTGCAAAATGCAATCAGTTTTGCAGAGAGGAGACTGCGTGATAAGGACCACCGAACGC
>NZ_RZPW01001203.1:0-1096 GCF_003998455.1 Mesorhizobium sp. M7A.F.Ca.CA.001.08.2.1
GTATTAACCGATTGTGGCCGCAACCGGGCAAGATTGTGGCGTCTCCGCCGTAAGAGCTCTCTGAAAAGTAACGGTTTTCGTGCTTCCACGCGAGAGATGTGATGCCCTCTGCCACAGAAAGCCTGGCTTCGCTCCTGCCCGCCGTGTCTGCCGGTTGACCGGGCTTTGTCGGGCAGCGGACCGACCGCCGGAACAAAGAAATGCGCCGCTAGTTTCATCCGCAGGGCACTCGAACAGAAGGACGAGCATGATGAAAATGACTTCATTGATGGTCGCGATCGCGATGTCGCTTTCTGCCGGGTCTGCGATCGCCGCATGTCCGGACAAGTCAGCTTCGAACACCGGGACCGATGCCGGACAGACCGCCGGTATTTCGAAAGATGGAACCCACGCGCCTTTAGAGACTCCGAAGGCCATGGGCAACGCGAACAAGCCAGCCGCCAAGGATGGCACCACGATGCCATTGGCGGGCGCTGAAGGCGGCGGCGACAAAAACCTTGCAACCTCGCAGCAGGACATCGAGGCGCAGCAGCACGGTGATAAGGCCGCGGCGGCAAAGGCGGACGAAAATTGCAAAGACTGAGGACCGTACAGGCCGGAGCCGATTTGCAGCTTCGGCCTTCCTCACCAGTAGCTGTTCCCTTGGCGAAAGTTAAATTCTGCGGGATACCGCAGCTGTCCCAAGAGGCTGACCCGTAGGGATTCCCTCCGCCCAATTCCGAGGATGGCTTGGTCGGTAGGTCGCGCCCTCGGTTGGGCCTGCACGAAAGCCCTCCAGCGTCAGGCTTTTTGTGTTCGCGCGCAAACCTGTACATCGCCAGTCGGCGGGCTCCTTCTTCATCATGCACCAATGGGATAGCGAGTTCCGGTGCTCGATTCCGACAAACTCAGAGCCTGCCAGGACGGCAGGAACCGACACAGTGGTGGTTGACGCAGCCCTCAATGCCGCTTTACAGGAATGAGGCGTGAACCAGCCGGGAGCGCCTTCGGTGCCAATCCGGTGCCGCAGGCCAAACGAGTTGGCCCCGCGCTGCCCAAATGGTTGAAAAACCACGATGGAGGAATGGCCGAGCGGTTTAAGGCACCGGTCTTGAAA
>NZ_RZPW01001204.1:0-1094 GCF_003998455.1 Mesorhizobium sp. M7A.F.Ca.CA.001.08.2.1
GTGATCTGGTGCACGTGGTTGACGACGACATGGACGTGCGCAAGTCGCTCGGTTTTCTTCTGGCGACTGCAGATTTTGCAGTACGCCTGCACGAATCGGCCACGGCTTTTCTCTCGACGGCAAAGGGCGACCTCGACGGCTGCATCGTCACCGACGTGCGCATGCCGGGCATAGACGGCATCGAATTCCTGCGCCAACTGAGATCCGGCGGGCATACAATTCCAGTTATTGTCATGACGGGCCATGCCGATGTGGCGCTCGCCGTTCAGGCAATGAAGGAAGGCGCTTCCGATTTCATTGAAAAGCCGTTTGATGACGAGATGCTGATCGACGCGATCCGCTCCACGTTGGCCAACCGCAACCAGGCGAATGCAACGCATCCGCAATCCTCCGAAATCCACGGCCGCCTGGCCACACTTTCGGAGCGGGAGCGGCAGGTTCTGGACGGGCTCGTGTCGGGTCTGCCGAACAAGACGATCGCCTATGATCTGGGTATCAGTCCGCGCACTGTCGAGATTCATCGTGCCAATGTGATGAGCAAGATGGCCGCGGGCAGCCTGTCGCATCTCGTGCGCATGGCGTTGATCGTGGAATCCAAACACTAGCAAGCGTCCCCGAGAGACTTGCCGCCGTCTGTCGGCATTGCCTTCGGCTGCCAGTAGCGCCAATGGGTCGGGCGGATATCGACGCGCACGCCAGTCCCGGCGTGCTTCCAACCCTGCCGGCCTTTTATACAGGGAAATACGAGCGCATGTTCGCCCTCCTCGTCGAAGACGGCGAGTTCGAGTTCGCGACCAAACGGAGCGCTCATGATCGGCTTCCACATCTCCCCATGATCTGGGGAAGCGGCAAGCAGCGCCTTGATTTAAATCATTTACGAAATTGCCGCCTATGCCGCTGCGGACGAGCGGCAAGCTGCCTTGATTGCGATCAATGACAGCTCCGGCGGCTGGGCCAACAGTCTGTTGGACGACCAATAGACTCAGGAGATCACACATGCTGATCCGCACATTATCCGCCCTGGAATGCACGAAATTGCTGACCGCCAACCGTGTCGGTCATCTGGCATGCGCGAAGGGTGGGCAGCCCTACGT
>NZ_RZPW01001205.1:0-1087 GCF_003998455.1 Mesorhizobium sp. M7A.F.Ca.CA.001.08.2.1
GCGCGGTGAATAGGCGCGGCCGCACATGCCGTAATTGCCGGCGCCGAACGAACCGCCGATGATGACAGTCACCTTCGGCACCCTGGCGGTGGCAACCGCCATCACCAGCTTGGCGCCATCCTTGGCGATGCCGCCTGCTTCATATTTTCGACCGACCATGAAGCCGGTGATGTTCTGCAGGAAGACCAATGGAATTTTGCGCTGGCAGCACAGTTCGATGAAGTGCGCGCCCTTCAGCGCGCTTTCGGAAAACAGCACGCCGTTGTTGGCGATGATGCCGACCGGCATGCCATGGAGATGGGCAAAGCCGGTGATCAGCGTGGTGCCGTAATTCTGCTTGAACTCGTCGAATTCGGAACCGTCGACGACGCGCGCGATGACCTCGCGCGCGTCATAGGGCTGGCGCAGGTCGGTCGGCACGATGCCATAAAGTTCATCCGCCGGATGAAGCGGCGGAATCGCTCTCCTAGAGTTCAGGCTTACAGTCTTGTTCCGATTCAGGTTCTTGACGATGCGCCGGCAGATGGCGAGGGCATGGTCGTCGTCCAGCGCATAGTGGTCGGCAACACCGGAAAGCCTGGTGTGCACATCCGCACCGCCGAGATCCTCGGCACTGACATCCTCGCCCGTCGCCGCCTTCACCAGCGGCGGGCCGCCGAGGAAGATGGTTGCCTGATTGCGCACCATGATCGTCTCGTCGGACATCGCCGGCACATAGGCGCCGCCCGCCGTGCACGAACCCATGACGCAGGCGATCTGCGGAATGCCTGATGCCGACATGTTGGCCTGGTTGTAGAAGATGCGGCCGAAATGCTCGCGGTCGGGAAACACCTCGTCCTGGTTGGGCAGATTGGCGCCGCCGCTGTCGACGAGGTAGATGCAGGGAAGATTGTTCTGCAGCGCGATCTCCTGCGCCCGCAAATGCTTCTTCACGGTCAGCGGATAATAGGTGCCGCCCTTCACGGTGGCGTCGTTGACGACGACCATCACCTCGGTGCCTTCGACGCGGCCGATGCCGGCGATCATGCCGGCCGAAGAGATCTCCTCGCCATACATCGACCATGCCGCGAACTGGCCGATCTCGAGG
>NZ_RZPW01001206.1:0-1087 GCF_003998455.1 Mesorhizobium sp. M7A.F.Ca.CA.001.08.2.1
CGCTGTTCGATGCAGAAAACACGTATCGGAAACCAACAGCTTGAACCTTCTGCCTGACACCAACGACACAGATTCATCATTTCGATACGCCCCGCTCGTATAGTAGCCTCGGGACAAGGGAGATCATGATGCTCGAGTGGGCGTCATTGCGTAACAGACCAGATGTCAGGGAGGCCAACGGCCTGTCCTCGTCAGGCGGCGCGTCCGAAACGAACTCCCAGAAGAAAACAGGCATTTCGCTCGCCTTGGGTGGCGGGTGCGCCCGTGGCTGGGCGCATATCGGCGTGCTGCGCGCGCTGGATGAAGCCGGCATCGAAGTATCGATGATCGCCGGCACCTCGATCGGCGCGCTGGTCGGCGGCTGCTATCTCGCCGGCAAACTGGACGAGCTCGAAGAATTCGCCCGCAGCCTGACCAAGCGCCGCATCTTCGGCCTGCTCGATCTCAATTTGCGCGGCAGCGGCCTGTTCGGCGGCATGAAACTCGATGCAAGGCTGCGCGAGCACATGGCCGGCATTCGTTTCGAGGACCTTGCCAAGCCGTTCGTCGCGGTCACTTCCGAAATCCGCACCGGCCACGAAATCTGGCTGTCGAGCGGCTCATTGATTACCGCCATGCGCGCCTCTTATGCGCTTCCCGGCGTGTTCGAGCCGGTGAATTGCAACGGCCGCGTGCTGGTCGACGGCGCTCTGGTCAACCCCGTACCGGTTTCGGTCTGCCGCGCCTACGAGCAGCCGCTCGTCGTGGCGGTCAACCTTCACTATGACCTGTTCGGCCGTGCCGCCGTCATCAAGCACAGCGCTGGCGAACTGGTCGTCGAAAAGGACGCGCCGAGGGCCGGACATGGCGATCCCGAACACCAGTCGCATCAGACCCGGCTCGGCATCACCGGCGTCATGGTCGAGGCCTTCAACATCATCCAGGACCGCATTTCGCGCGCAAGACTTGCCGGCGATCCGCCAGACATGTCGCTGCAGCCGAAGCTCAGCCATATCGGCCTGACCGAGTTCCACCGCGCCGACGAGGCGATCAATCTCGGCTATCAGGCGACGATGGCGCAGATCGGCGAACTGACCCGGCTGCAGAC
>NZ_RZPW01001207.1:0-1084 GCF_003998455.1 Mesorhizobium sp. M7A.F.Ca.CA.001.08.2.1
CTCAAGAATGGCGTCGAAGAGCTTGTCGTCCAGTGCATGCGGCGCGTGCCAGGCCAGCACCTGCGGGTCGATGATGTTCCAGTCGTCCTCGTTGCAGACGATCGTGCCGACGCGTGGCCGCGACAGCACCAGCCCTTTTGCCGCCAACACTTTCAGGGCCTCACGGATGACGGTGCGGCTGACGCTGTATTCGACGCCGAGCTCGTTTTCGGTCGGCAGTGAGGAGCCGGCCGGATAGCGCCCGGAAAAGATGTCCGAGGCAATCGCCTTGGTCACGTCGGGCATAACGCGCGGGCGGCGAGTGGCTGTGTCGCCTTGCGGTTTCTTCAAAGTCCCGGTCACCTCAGCCCTCCTCCAAGGCGGCGAACCGCTGGTTTCGCACAACCGGTCCGGCCTTAACGGATGCGGATCAATTGCGCCAGCGATCGCTGGTCAGAGCATGTACATGAATTATCATACCAGATCAATTGACGAGTATGATAAAAGCGATTAGAGACTCCGGCATCCGGGCTGAGCGCCCGGTCTATCGCTGGGAGGTAATCATGCGACTTTTGAAGACCGCGCTCGTCGCGGGCGCGCTTGCCGTGCTGTCCGTCACGACCATCGCTGCATATGCTCAGGACACCAAGATCGGCTTCATCGTCAAGCAGCCCGAGGAGCCGTGGTTCCAGGACGAATGGAAGTTTGCTGACCAGGCCGCCAAGGAAAAGGGCTTTACCCTGGTCAAGATCGGCGCCGAAGACGGTGAGAAGCTGATGTCGGCCATCGACAATCTCGGCGCCCAGGGCGCGCAGGGTTTCATCGTCTGCACGCCCGACGTGAAGCTCGGCCCCGGCATCGTCGCCAAGGCCGCCGCCAACAATCTCAAGCTGATGACTGTCGATGACCGCCTGGTCGGCGCCGACGGCAAGGCGCTGGAAGACGTGCCGCATATGGGCATCTCGGCAACCAAGATCGGCGAGGCGGTTGGCCAGGCGATCGTCGACGAGATGAAGGCGCGCGGCTGGAAGGCCGACGAGGTCGGCGCCATCCGCGTCTCCTATGACCAACTGCCGACCGCCGTCGACCGCGTCGAAGGCGCCAT
>NZ_RZPW01001208.1:0-1083 GCF_003998455.1 Mesorhizobium sp. M7A.F.Ca.CA.001.08.2.1
GGCCGAAATAGCGGAAATACTCGCGCACCGAAGGCACGAAGGCGCCTTCCATGCGCTCGCGCTGCAGGCGCAGCATCATCACCACATCGGCGTCCTTGAGGCCTTCGGCCATCGAACGGGTGACGATGACGCCCATCTTCTCGATGCCGGTGGGCAGCAGCGTCGACGGCGCGACGACGCGCACCTGCGCGCCGAGCGCGTTGAGCAGCATGATGTTGGAGCGCGCCACGCGCGAATGCAGGATGTCGCCGCAGATCGCCACGATCAGCTTCGACAGCGGGCCTTTGGCGCGGCGGATGGTCAGCGCGTCGAGCAGCGCCTGTGTCGGGTGCTCATGCGCGCCGTCGCCGGCATTGACGACGGAGCAGCCGACCTTCTGCGCGAGAAGCGCGGCCGCACCGGCCGACTGGTGGCGGATGATCAATATGTCGGGCCGCATGGCATTCAGCGTCATCGCCGTGTCGATGAGCGTTTCGCCCTTCTTCACCGAAGAGCTTGCCACCGACATGTTCATGACATCGGCGCCAAGCCGCTTTCCGGCCAGTTCGAACGACGACTGCGTGCGCGTCGAGGCTTCATAGAACAGGTTGATCTGTGTGCGGCCGCGCAGCGTCGAGGTTTTCTTCTCGGACTGCCGCGAGATCGCGACCGCCCGGTCCGCCCTGTCGAGCAACAGCTCGATGTCGGCAGGGGAAAGGTCGCGGATGCCCAGAAGATGGCGATGAGGATAGGGGGACGAAGCGTCGGTCATCTCAAGGGGCTGCTATAGGGTGGAGACTTTGCGGCTGCAAGCGCCAGCTTTGCATTGGAGCCGTTCTCCTCATTTTTTTCGTGTAGATGGCCGATTGTATCGGCCGGTATTTTCATCGCGCGCGCTGCATGGCTTGGCTATATCTAGCCGACAGCCTCGGATTCGTGGCTTTCTGACGATAGAAGGATTGGGCGTGACCGACGACGTGACGAACCAGCCGCCGCCGCTGACGGGCGGCAACGCCTGGCGGGGCGATCCGTTGCTGATCCAGCTCGCGGAGCGTTTTTCCGATCCGGTGCGCCGGGAACTCGACGGTCTCGGCCGTTTCGTGC
>NZ_RZPW01001209.1:0-1081 GCF_003998455.1 Mesorhizobium sp. M7A.F.Ca.CA.001.08.2.1
GCAGATTTCCAATGTCTTCGGAAGATATATAGGGAGGGTTTGCGACAATTACATGGTACCGGCCGGAAACTTTTTCGAACCAGTCCGACTGCAGCCCCGTGAACCGGCCCGCAAGGCCCAGTTGCCCGGCATTGCGGGCCGCCGTCGCCAGCGCACCCGCGGACAGATCGACGCCGGTGGCATTAGCCGTCGGCACGACGCTGAGCAGCGCCAGCGCAATGGCGCCGGTGCCGGTGCCAAGATCGAGGATGCGACACTCGCCTTCCTGCGTCGCAACCGCCTTGACGAAGGGCAATATCGCCTCGACCAGCGTTTCGGTATCCGGCCGCGGTTCCAGCGTTTCCGGCGACAGCGACAGGCGCAAACCGTAGAATTCACGATAGCCGAGGATGCGATGCACAGGTTCGCCGCCGGCGCGGCGTCTCAACGCGGCATCGATTTCGGCAACAGCGCCGGCGCCGACCCTGCGTTCGGGGTCCGCAATGGCTTGCGTGCGCGTCGTGCCCGAAAAATGCTCGACGATCAGCCTCGCATCGAGCGCCGGGTCGTCGACGGTGCTGCCGAGCCGAGCCCGCGCTTCCCGCAGCAGCGGCCCGAGCGCGTTGGGCAGGTCAGTCATCGATGCCGATGTCGGCGAGCAGCTTGGACTGATGATCGGCGATCAGCGCGTTGATGATCTCGTCGAGTTCGCCCATCATCACCCGGTCGAGCTTGTAGAGCGTCAAATTGATGCGATGGTCGGTGACGCGCCCTTGCGGGAAATTATAGGTGCGGATGCGTTCCGAGCGGTCACCGGAGCCGACCTGTGACTTGCGCGATTCGGAGCGCTCCTCGTCAGCCTTGCCGCGTTCGAGATCATAGAGGCGGGCGCGCAGGATCTGCATCGCCTTGGCGCGGTTCTGGTGCTGCGATTTCTCAGCCTGCACGACCATGATGCCGGTCGGCAGATGGGTGATGCGGACCGCCGAATCGGTGGTGTTGACGTGCTGGCCGCCCGAACCCGAGGCGCGCATCGTGTCGATGCGGATATCTTCGGCCCTGATGTCGATGTCGACCTCTTCGGCTTCGGGCAGCACCGCGA
>NZ_RZPW01000120.1:0-10971 GCF_003998455.1 Mesorhizobium sp. M7A.F.Ca.CA.001.08.2.1
TTCCTTGACGATGAGGTCGGTGATGCAGCTAACGCCGGCATAGAGCACCCGGTCGGCAATGACGAACGCATCGGCGAAGGTGGTCTTGGCATCGGCGATCCTGAACAGGTTCTGGTTCGGGATGACGATCACCGTGTCGGCGCTCTCGCGCAGCCGCTCGATGCCTTCTTCGGCCATCTGCATGCGGCGCCGGCCTTCAAAGGTGAACGGCTTCGTGACGACGCCAACCGTCAGGATGCCGGCTTTGCGCGCCGCCTGGGCGATGATTGGAGCCGCACCGGTTCCCGTGCCGCCGCCCATTCCGGCGGTGACGAAACACATATGCGTGCCGGCCAGATGATCCATGATCTCGTCGAGCGATTCCTCGGCCGCGGCGCGACCGATCTCGGGAAGCGATCCGGCGCCCAGCCCTTCGGTGACATGAGCGCCAAGCTGGATCAGCCGCGTCGCCTTGGACATGGTCAGCGCCTGCGCGTCGGTGTTGGCGGCGATGAATTCGGTACCCTGAAGCTGCTCGGCGATCATGTTGTTGACGGCATTGCCGCCGCCGCCGCCGACGCCGATAACGGTGATCTTGGGTCTCATCTCGGAGATTTCGGGCTTCTTGAACTCGGCCATGCCTGTTTCTCCTTCGTCAATTGCGCGCGCTTCACGACCCACCCGCAGACTGCCTTGGGCATATTGCAATCGAGCGGCATGACGCGAATCAGTCCGTTGCGATGGGTACCCCAAAAAGCCAGACAGCGGCCAGAGGTGCAAGTGCATGCGAGGTCAAGATTTGTGATGATCGTTTTGCACAGCGTGGCTCGGGCGCTGCGTGCGCCAGATCTTACCGCAGCGAGCTCGCCGATCCCGCCGATAGCGGCTGCGCGCTGGTTTACCGGCTCGTGCTTGGCATTCCGCCCTCCAACCTCTATGTTGCGATCGCAGATCGCGCAATTGGTTTTGAAATGCCTCCCGACATACCAGCTAGTGACTTGAAAAAATAAGGAAAAGCGCTTGGCGACAGCCACGTCTGTTTTCCTAAAACTCACCAGCTATTTTTACCAGGGACGTGCGGCCGGTCAGGCTGCGGCACCTTCGAAAACCAGAGGTTTTAAATTGAGCGATGCAATTGCGGACGTTTTGAACTGGCTTGAAAGCAGAACCGACATCCAGAGCCTGAGGGCGGCGGTGTGCGACCTCAACGGCATCATGCGCGGCAAGCGCATTCCCGTCGAGCAGGCAAGAAAGGCGCTGGAAGGCAAGCTGCGCATGCCTTTTTCGCTGATCGGACTGGATGTCTGGGGCGAAGACATCGAAGGCAACAGCCTGGTTTTCTCGACCGGCGATGCCGATGGACTGTGCCAATGGACCGGGCGCGGCATTCTGCCGGTGGCCTGGACGGCGCATCCGACGGCACTTGTCCCGCTGTGGCTTGCCGACGAAAGCGGCGCGCCCTATCTCGGCGACCCGCGACGGGCGCTGGCCCGCATCCTCGATCGTTACAAGGCCCTGGGCCTGACCCCGGTCGCGGCAACGGAACTCGAATTCTACCTCGTCGATCCGCAATCGCAGCGGCCGGTCGGCCCTGTCTCGCCGGTGACCGGACGCCGGCTCGATTCCGACGCGGCGCTGTCGATCGACGAAATCGACGATTTCGAATCCTTCATCCATGACGTCTACGAGGCTTGCCGGACGCAAGGCATTCCCGTCGACACGGCCATCGCCGAAAACGGCGTCGGTCAGTTCGAGATCAATCTGAACCATGTCGCGGACGCGTTGCGGGCGGCTGACGATGCGGTGCTGTTCAAGCGCACGGTGAAGGGCATTGCCCGCAAGCACGGCTTTGCCGCCTGCTTCATGGCCAAGCCCTATGGCGACCGGGCGGGCAACGGCTTTCACGTTCATTTCAGCCTGGTCGACGGTGAAGGGCGCAACGTCTTCGACGACGGCACCGACCAGGGCTCGGAGACCATGCGCCATGCAGTCGGTGGCCTGCTTGCGGCAATGGCCGAGAGCACGCTGGTATTCGCGCCGCACTTCAATTCGTACCGCAGGCTGCGCCCAAGATCCTATGCGCCAACCGCGGTCGCCTGGGGCTATGAGAATCGCATGGTCGCGATCCGCATTCCGGGCGGGCCGACCGCTGCTCGCCGTATCGAGCACCGCGTATCGGGAGCCGACGCCAACCCCTATCTGGTGCTTGCGGCCATATTGGGCGCCGCGCTGACCGGCATCGAAAGACAGTTGTCGCCGGGTGATCCGATCGGCACAGACGGCCAGGGACTTCCGCCGGCAAAGCTGCCGCCGGACTGGGCATCCGCGATCGCCGCCTTCGAGAGCGGGACGCATGTGGCGGAGATTTTTCCAGCCATCCTGCGCGACTCCTTTGTGGCCTGCAAACGCCAGGAGCTGAACACGTTTGCGCTCAATGTCAGCGATTTCGAGATCGAGACATACCTCGAGAGCGTCTAGATCGGGTTACGCCAGTACGGCCAAGCTGCCGCGCATCGGCCAATCATGTCCTGGCGGTCGCGATACGGTCGGCAGCCCTCGGGCTTCCTGCGTACCGAACCCTAATCGCGTCAGGCAGGCTCGCGCCAGGGCCGCATTGCTGTCGATGACGAGCAATCCATTCACGTCGTTGAGGCTGGCGGCCACCACCGACAGTTCGGTGCAGCCGAGCAGGGCGGCATCGGCGCCGGTCGCTTGCGCGATGTCGAGCGCGCGCTCGGTTTCAACCGCCGCATCCACGATCGAACCCGCCTTGACGAGGCTGATCGCGCTGTCGACGCACGCCTGAAATTCGGTGTTCGCGGGAAGGCAGAGCTCAAATCCCGCCGCCGACATCCTGTCCTGATAGAAGCCGGAGACCAGCGTGCCCTGGGTGGCGAGAACAGCAACCCGGCCCCGCTCCAGGCTACGACGCGTCTCCGCCACCACGGCGTCGCCGATATGGATGATTTCCGCGCGCGAATTCGCCGCCAGTTGGTCGTACCAATGATGGGCGGTGTTGCACGGCATCGCGACGCAGGCGACGCCGAGCGCATTGAGCGTCGAGACCGCGGCTTTCAAAGGCGCCAGCGGGCCGTCATGGCCGGCAAGGATGGCTTCGGTCCTGTCGGGCAGCTGCGGTACGCTGAGGATCACGGCAGGCACATGTTCGTTGTCTCTGAACGCCTGGGTTATCCGGGTCAATTTGAAGTAGAAGTCAGCCGATGCAAGCGGCCCGAGGCCGCCGATAATGCCGAGTTGGGGACGGATGCTGTCGTCGATCATCCGGCAGGCTCGGCTTCGAGCTGTTCCGAGACGGTTTCAGGCTGTGTCGCCTCCCTGTGGCTGGGAGCGATCATTGCCGTGCTCGCTGCGACGGTGCAGACGCTGGCCAGCGTCATGAACGTGTCCACGGCCGCATCCACCGCGACGAACAAAGCGAACGCCGCCTCGAAGGGAAGCTTCAGGTAGCCGCAGACGATGGACATCTGCGACAGGATGAGCAGGCTGCCCATGCCGCCGGTGGTGAGGGCGAGAAGCGCCGAGATGATGCCGACGAGCACGAGGTCCGAGACGGCAAGTGGGTGGCCGTAGAGTTGGGCGATGAACAGCGCACCCGAAGTGTAGAGCAGCGCCGGGCCTGTACGCAGCAAAGCCGCCTGCAGCGGCACCAGCAGTTCCACGACCACCAGGCTGAACCGCAGGCGCTCGCTCAAAAGGTTGATCACCCACGGCAGCGAGGCGACCGTAGAGCGTGTGGTGATGGCTACCATGAGAAGCGGCTGGCAGGTCTTGATCGTCGTCCAGTAGCTTCGTCGCGACCGGATGGCGATAATGGCAAAGGCGCCGGCAACGAATATGAGGCAGGAAAGACCCATCACCAGCAGGTAACCGCCCATCAGCGTGAGCGGCTTGGTTCCGGTCGACGCGGTCTGGTCCGCGATCAGGATGAAGGTTGCAAAGGGCAACCCCCAGATGAACCAGTTGGTCAGCACCGTACAGGCCCTGTAGACCGCGTTGAGCGCCTGCGTCAGGCTCATGGACGAGGGCTGGGGAATCTTCCCCATCGCGAGCCCGAAAAGCAGGCAGAACAGCAGAACCTGGATGGTCTGTCCCGAGGCCAGCGCATTGAAGACGTTGTTCGGCACCAGGTCGAGCAGGATCGAATGCCCGCCGCTGGGATCCCCATTGGAGGGCGGCGGCTGGAACGGGAAGGCGAGATCGGTGGACACGCTGCCTTGCGAATTGATGAACTCGCCAAGCTCGATGCGCGACTGGGGATTCTCGATCTGGCCCGGCTGCAGGATCAGCGACAAGGTGCCGCTCACCAGCACGGCCAGGAACGACACGACCAGCACGGCCATACCCACCTTACCGAGGTAGCGGACCGATTTCGGGTCCTGGACCATCGCCGTGATGGAGAAGATGACCGACGAGACCAAATAGGGCAGGACGACCATCTTTAGGAAATTCAGGTAGAGTTGTGCGACAGGGCTGATCGCATGGGCAAAGTCTGGATAGTAGAGGCCGCACAGGATTCCTGCAGCAATCATCGCAATCGTCGTCACCGGCGATCGCAAGATACGCCTTGCCGCGAGACGCCAATCGAAAGGCAGGGGTCCGGCTACGTCGGAGATGGCCATTGTCAGGCTTTGCTCCCCAGGCGATAGCGGGCGATGATCTCGTCCGTGTTGAGAATCTGCTGACCCCGCGCGAGGTCGAGATACAGATCGACAAAGGCCGCGAGATGCGGATTGTCCGGCCGCACGCCGACTGCGATCGTATCGACCTTGTCGGTCAGCGTGATGGAGCGCGCTACGACTGTCATCGACGGATCGTCGACCATCAGCTTCTTGATCTCGAAATCATCGCGATAGGCCATGTCGATCGTCCCGTTTCGGATCGCATCGATGATCAGGTCCCAGCTTGCCAAGCGATGGATTTGCGCATGTGGGAAAGTCGTGGCCGCATAAGTGGCGAAGGAAGAGCCCTCGATCACGCCGAGATCACCTGAGAAATCACGGACAATCTGTTCTGGCGGCTTGCCTTGCGCGATACGCGCCAGGTTGAGGCGGTTGGCGATCAGCCCTTGCCGCAGCATGGCGTAGGGGCGGGAATAGATGATCGACCGGCCGCGCTGAAGCGTCCTGCTGAGCTTGCCAATCGCCATGTCGGCCTGTCCGGAACTGACCTGTCTGACGATATCGTCGAACGTTGCGGCGGATCGGTCGAACACCGGCTCGACCCCAAGCGCCGCGGCGATGCCGTGGGCCAGTTCCATGTCTATGCCATTGTCCCCCGATCCGTCGGCCGGGAAGAACGGATTGGAAGCGAAGGCCGGCATTGCGATGCGCAAGACATCGCCGCTCGCGATCGGCTTTGGGGCGTTCTCCGCCTGCTGTCCTGGAGTGTTGGCCGCCCGGGCTTGCGAGATCAGCAACCCGCCGCTCCCGGCCGCAAGCAGTGTACGACGTGTAACCGGCATACGCGTTCTCAATTAGACCGGGAAAGCCAGCAAGATGCACAACCGACGTTAAACAAACGTATATATTACACTGCGCTTTTTTATGTATTGGATAAGCAGCTCATGGCCACAAAATATTAGTGTCGCCTAATGTAAAAGGAATGGCGGAAGGACCGCGTTACTTCCCGCCAGGCGATCAGTTGGCCCTAGGCGATCAGCTGCACTGTCAAAACGTCTCTGCCCAGGGCCGCAGCTCAAGCTCCGAGCTCCAGGCGCTGCGATGCTGGCGATGGGTTGTAAGATAGGCCTCGGCGATGGCGTCCGGCGATAGACGGCGGTCCGGCCGGCCGGGATCGGCCACCTGTCCGGGCGGCTCGATCTGGCCGTCGATGATGAAGTGGGCGACGTGGATGTTCTGCGGAGCGAGCTCGCGGGCCATGGACTGCGCCAGGCCGCGCAGGCCGAATTTCGGCATGGCGAAGCCGGCTGAGCCGGGAAATCCCTTCACGCTGGCGGTGGCGCCGGTGAACAGGATCGATCCGGAACCCCGCGCCAGCAGCCGGCGCGCCGCCTGCTGGCCGACCAGGAAGCCGCCATAGGCGCCGACCAGCAATGCCTGTTTGACCGCTTCGGCATCGAGCTCGGCGATCGGTCCGCGGGTGCGCGCGCTGGCGTTGAACACTGCAAGCGCCAGCGGGCCGGCCTTGTCTGCGGTGTCGAACAGGCTGGCGACGGACGCGACGTCGGCAACATCCGTCTCGACGGCCAGCGCACCGGTTTCGTCGGTCAGAGCGCTGAGCTTCTCGACATTGCGGGCGGCCAGAACCACGCGAAAGCCTTCCCGGGTGAGAAGGCGCGCAAGCGAGGCGCTCAGACCAGCGCCGGCGCCTGCAATGACGGCCACATCGGATGCCATGATTTTTCACTCCTTGCGGATTTCGGCGGAAGCGTTCGCCAGATCAGGCAAGGTCGCGCCTTCGGGGCTGACAGGCAAGAGGTGGCATCTCGGCGGTTGTTGAGCCAGACGGCTGCAGAACCAACGTTGCGCGGTCCAGCATCGCCTGTGGCGCTACGAAGGCCGCTCGGCCTTCAGCACCGAGACCGCCGCTTCGACAGTGGCAAGGCTTGGACCTTCATCCGACCGATATTTTGACGGTAGAATCGTCAGGCTTCGCAAAGCTATCGGCGATCTCATCGATGGGGACTGGAGCATGGTCCCGAAAAGTGGGAAACGGTTTTCGGAAAAGATCATGCTCAACGAGGAAACGACTATGGAACCAATCTGGGCCGTCGGCCTGATGACCGGCACGGTGCTGGACGGTAACATCGACGTCGCGCTGATCAAGACCGATGGCGAACGCATCGAGGATTTCGGCACCTACCGGCTGATGCCCTATCCCGCGTCGATCCGCTCCCTGCTGGAAGAGACGCTGACGCAGGCACGGGCGTGGAACTTTGTCGGGCCGGAGCCGGCGATTTTTCGCACCGCGGAAGAAGCCCTGACGCGAGCGCAGTCGGCGGCGGTCAAGGAATTGGTCGAGGGCTATGGCATGACGATGGCCGACATCGGCGTCGTCGGTTTTCACGGCCAGACCGTGCTGCATCGTGCGCCGCAGGTCGGACGGCTTGGCCAGACAAGGCAGCTCGGCGACGGTGAACTGATGCACGCGTTATTGGGCACCAAGGTCGCTTACGATTTCCGTTCGGCCGACATGCGCGCCGGCGGACAAGGCGCGCCCTTGGCCGCGGCCTACCACACCGCGCTGATGCGCAGCGCCGGCGCCAGCGGCGAGGTGGCGGTGCTCAATCTCGGCGGCGTCGCCAACATCACCTGGTGGGACGGTGCCGACAATGTCGTTGCCTTCGATACCGGCCCCGCCAACGCACCGCTGAACGATTTCATCAAGTCGAAAGGGCTCGGCGAAATGGACCGCGACGGCGCGCTTGGCGGGGCGGGCAAGGTGGACGAGGAGCGCTTGGCAAAGCTGCTGCAGCACCCTTATCTCAGCAAAGCCTACCCAAAATCACTGGACCGTTTCGACTTCGGCGCGGCGATGGCGGACGGCCTAAGCGCCGAGGATGGCGCGGCGCTGCTCAACGCCTTCACCGCTGCGGCCGTCGGAAAGGCGCTCGACCTCTTGCCGCACCGGCCGAAGAAACTCGTGGTCAGCGGCGGAGGTCGCCATAATCCGACCATGATGGCGATGCTGGCCAGCCGCGCCGGCGTCGAGGTGGTGCAGGCCGAGAGCCTGGGCTGGAGCGGCGACGCGGTGGAGGCGGAATGCTTTGCCTTCCTCGCGGTTCGCGTGCTGCGCGGGCTGCCGATCAGTTTTCCGAGCACGACCGGCGCACCGCGGCCGATGCAGGGCGGAAAACTCGCCGGTTAAGCCAGTTTCTTCTGCAGGAAGATGCGGCTGCGGCCGACGGGGAAGTCGGCAAGTGTTCCAAAGGGCTGATAACCCTGGCGCTGATAGACCTTGGCGGCATTCGGATTGAAGGTGTCGATCCAGGCGTTTTGACAGCCGCGCGCCACCGCTTCATGTTCGGCCGCGTCCAGCATCTTGCCGGCCATGTGCTGGCCACGCAGCCGCTCATCCACCCAGAGCCATTGCACATAAAGCCATCCCCAGGCGGTGTAGCCGGAAATGCCGGCGACGACCGCGCCGGCGTCGTCGCGCACGAACACCGCAAGCGCATGCCTTTCGGACGCGCCGACATCGCCGTCGTTAAACGCCGTCAGCCTTTCGCTGAGAAAAGTGAGGTCTTGCGGCGAGGGATTTGCCGTCGTTTCCAGTGTCGTGTTCATCGCTTTTCCGAGATGGATTGCGTATCGGCATCGCCGCCATTGCGAAATTCGGACGCGGCAATGCCGTAGCGCTTGAGCTTGTCGTAAAAAGTCTTGCGCGGCACGCCGAGCGCGTCGATGGCGGCGCGCACGTCGCCGCCATGGTCGCGTAGCGCATCGCGGATCAGTTGCGCCTCATAGTGGCCGACCCGTTCGGGCAATGCTGCCGCAGGCTCCGGCGAATACGCGCGAACCGTTTTCATCTCCTCGTCCGGGCCGAGACCGAGCGCGACGCGATCGGCGAAATGGGCGAGCTCGCGCACATTGCCCGGCCAGTCATGCGACTGGAGATGATCGCTGACGGCTGCATTCACCTTGGCGACAGGCCGGCCAAACCGTTCGGCCGCCTTGCCGAGGAAATGCCCGAACAGCATCGGGATATCGCCGCGGCGTTCACGCAGCGGCGGAATGCGCAGCGTCACCACGTTGAGGCGAAAATACAGATCCTCGCGAAAATCGCCGCGCTGGTCCGGCCGCCCGAGATCGACCTTGGTCGCTGCGACGACCCTGAGATCGATGCGCCGTATCTCGTTCGAGCCAAGCGGCGTGAGGCTGCGCGTTTCGAGCACGCGCAGCAGCTTGACCTGGAGCGCAGGCGGCATGGATTCGATCTCGTCGAGAAACAGCGTGCCGCCGCTCGAATGCTCGATGCTGCCAATCCGCCGCCGCTGCGCGCCGGTGAACGCGCCCGCCTCGTGGCCGAACAACTCGCTCTCTATGACCGTCTCCGGCAGAGCGCCGCAATTCAGCGCGACGAAGGGTTTTGCGCGCCGCCGCCCCCATCGGTGCAGGAGGTCCGCCACCACTTCCTTGCCGGTTCCGGTCTCTCCCTCGACCAGCACGTCGACATCCATGTCGGCGATCTGGCGCAAGGTCTCGCGCAGCCGTTTGATGGAAGGTGCCTCGCCGATCAGCGGCAGGCCGTCGGCGGCCAGTGCCGCGGCTTCGCGCAGCCGCCGGTTCTCCATCACCAGCCGCCGCTTCTCACTCGCCCGTTTCAGCGCCTCGAGAAGGCGATCGCCGGCATAGGGTTTCGGGATGAAATCGTAGACGCCGTCCTTGAGCGCCGCCACCGCGAGATCGACGTCGCCATGCCCGGTGACCAGGATCACCGGTATATCCGGATCGATCGCCTTGATGCGATCGAACAGCTGCAGACCATTCATGCCCGGCATGCGGATATCGCTGACGACGACGCCCTCAAAATTCCTGTCGACGACGGCAAGTGCTGCCTCGGCGGCGTCGAGTGCGACCACCGTGAAGCCGGCAAGCTCGAGCAATTGCGTGGTGGCGTGAAGGAGGTCCGCATCGTCGTCGACGAGCGCGACCAGCCCTGATCCGTCTGTCATTCAATTCGCCTCAAATCGATGGTGAAGGATGCGCCGCTGCCATTGCCGGGATCGAGCCGCAGCGTGCCGCCCAATTCCTGGACGATCTCCTGCGAGATCACCAGCCCCAGGCCAAGCCCCTTCTCCTTGGTGGTCTGGAACGGCATGAACAGATTGCCAGCCGCCTCCGGACCAAGGCCGGGGCCATTGTCGCGCACCGAAATCAGCACCCTGTCGTCGCGCTCGGCAAGTTCGATCTCGATGCGGGGATCGGGCTGGTCCTTCATCGCGTCCAATGCATTTTGCAACAGATTGACCAGGATCTGCTCCAGCCGGATGCGGCTCGCCATGACCACCGGCGAGGCATTGCCACGCGGCCTGACGATGGTGACGCCGGAATCGCGTATGCGGCCTGACAGCAGCGACAGCGCGCCGTCGATCGCCTCGCGCACCGGCAGCGGCGAAGCGGCGACGCCCGGCCGGCGGGCGAAAGTGCGCAAGGTGCCGGTGATCGCGCCGATGCGTTCGGTCATCGAAACGATCGATGTCAGATTGCCGCTGGCCGATCCGGTCTTGCCGCTGTCCAGAAAACGACCTGCATTCTCGGCATAGGTGCGGATGGCGGCGACCGGCTGGTTGATCTCATGCGCCACGCCGGCGGCGATCTGGCCGAGGATGGAAAGCCGGTTGGCCTGGGCGAGATCGTCGCGCAGTCGGCGGACCTTGGCTTCGGCATTCTCGCGCTCGGCGATTTCGCCGGCAAGTGCGGTGTTGGAGCGCGTCAGCTCGGCCGTTCGGGTGCTGACCCGGCTTTCGAGCTCGGCATTCATGCGCGCCAGCGCTTCCTGCCGCAGCCTGCGCGTTCGCCGGCGCCGGGTCAGCACGTAGGCAATCAAGCCTAGAAGCAGCAAGCCCAGGAGCGTGGTCAGGCGCGCCGTATTGGCGGCCGAGGAGAGAGCAGCGTCGGCGGGCGTCAGCAGCCACAGACGCCAGCCTGGGACTGCACCGGGCAAATCCTGCACCACCTCGACGAACTGGCGTGGTTTTCCGGCGTTGTCGATCGTCGCCAGGCCATCGCCGGCGCCGCGTCTGAACGGCAGCGGCTCGAAGGCAGCATCGGCCAATTGCAGTTGCTCATGGGCGGCGGCCACGTCCTCGGCCGACAGTGGTGCCAGCGCACGAAACCGCCAGTCGGGCTGGCTGGTGGCCAGCACGACGCCTCGTTCATCGGTGACAAAGACAAGGAAACCGCTGGAACGCCAATTTGCCTCGACGCCGTCGAGCTCGACCTTCAACACCGCAACGCCAAGCGGCTTGCCGTTATCGTCGACGCGGCTCGAAAGGTAGAGTCCCGGCCG